>JBKDPX010000218.1:0-3000 GCA_046342165.1 Phycisphaerales bacterium
ATCTGATTCCGGGCACCGTCACCGATGTTTCGGCGACATTGGTCGAAAGCACGACGCGACGGCCTCCGAAGGGTTCGAAGACTCGCTGTTGCTCGGCGCCGCTGAGCCGCGAATACAGCGGGAACACATGAATCTTCTCGACGCGCGAGGGCGCGCGTTTGGCGAGGTCGTCGGCGACTTCCCGAATCTCGCGCTCTCCGGGCAAGAACACGAGAATGTCGCCCGGCCCGTGTCGAACGGCTTCATCGACAGCTTCAACGATGTGATCATGCAGCGACCAGTCACGATCATCTTCGGAGAGTTCGGGCAACGGGCGATAGATCGTCTCGACGGGGTAGGTCCGTCCCGAGACCATAAGAATCGGCGCCGGATTTCCACGCTCATCGGCGAAGTGCTTCGCGAAGCGCTCGGGGTCGATGGTCGCGCTGGTGACGATCACCTTGAGATCCGGGCGTCTCGGAAGTAATGTTTTTAAATAACCAAGCAGAAAGTCGATGTTCAGGCTGCGCTCATGCGCTTCATCGATGATGATCGTGTCATATTCAAGCAAATCCCGGTCGTTCTGCGTTTCGGCGAGCAGGATGCCGTCGGTCATCATCTTGATGAGCGTGCGATCGGATGTCTTGTCGCCGAATCGGATCTTGTAGCCGACGGTTTCGCCCAATCGCGTGTGAAGCTCCCCCGCCACTCGCGTCGCGACGCTGGACGCGGCGATGCGGCGAGGCTGAGTGTGCCCGATCTTGCCGCGCACGCCTCTGCCGATGTCCAGACAGATCTTCGGCAACTGCGTTGTCTTGCCTGATCCGGTTTCGCCGCAAAGCACCACCACGCGGTTATTCTCGATGGCACGCGCGATCTCATCGCGGCGCTGGCTGACGGGCAACTCCGCGGGATACTCGCGCGCCGGCACTGATTTCACCCGCGCTTGCACCCGCGCTTCGCCCTGCTCGATCAATCCGACCAAGTCAGCGATTTCACGATCCAGCGCTTCACCGGCGAGTTGTTTGTTACGCAGAGCGTCCAGTCTTGAGTTGAGTCGACGCGAATCACGAATCATGATCGACGCGATTCGCGACCGCAACTGCGCAGGCGAGGGTCGCTCGGGTTGATTCGAAGAAACTTCCACCTCGAACCTTACGCCCTGCGAATCGGTAAGATGCGGAGATGGATCCCGAGGCTTCCCCAAAACGCCAATTCGCTGTTTCACTGCGGCATCCCGTCGCATCGGATGAGCGGGAGTACACGGCGCTCCGGCGCGCGCACCGTGCTTTTTTGGAACCATGGGAACCCGTTCCGCCCCCTGGACATTCGCCTTTCACCTCGGACGATTTCGACCGATTGATGGCGACGGCGCGCACCGAGATGAACAAGCGGTTTGTCATTCAACACGACATCGATCGCGCAATCATCGGTCAGGTCAGCCTGAACAGCATCCTGCTCGGGCCGATGCGATCGGCGTTCATCGGATATTGGATCGCGCCGACGCACGCCCGACGCGGCTTCATGACTCAGGCGATCACCCTCGCACTGTGTTATGCCTTCAATCGGCTGATGCTGCACCGCGTCGAGGCGAACATCCAACCTCACAACACCGCATCCATCGGGACGATCCTCAAGGTCGGGTTTCGATACGAGGGATTCTCTCCGAAGCTCGTTCAAATCGCGGGCAAGTACGCGGATCACAATCGATACGCGATGCTTGATGAGGAGTTTTTCGCGCGCTATCCCTCGTGCGTGAACCATGCGGAGGTTTCGGATCACTCTGTTCACTTCGTGACACCCGCAACTCCTGACATTTACCGAACACCTTGATCCGCCGTTCAACGTATCATGGACGGACGGCGTTCGCCGGAATGGACTGACGCGGGAACAAAGACGTGCTGTGCCCCTATTGCTCAACAGACAATGACAAAGTAATCGACAGCCGCGCGAGCGAAGGCGGGCGGGTGATTCGCCGTCGACGCGAGTGTCTGGGGTGCTCGCGGCGATTCACGACCTACGAACGCGTGGAGCAGACGACGCGACTGATGGTGGTGAAAAAAGACGGAACGCATCAACCGTTCAACCGCGAGAACATCATGCGCGGCATTCAGTCCGCGTGCGGCAAGCGCAGCATTACGGAAGAGGCGAAGACGAGGCTCGTGGACGAGGTGGAGGACGAACTGCATCGCGAGTTTGATCGCGAGGTTTCGTCGCAGGTCGTCGGCGAACTCGTGATGCGCAAGCTCCGTGATCTGGATGAAGTTGCATGGGTCCGATTCGCGAGCGAGTATTACAAGTTCAAGAGCGTCGATGAACTGCGGCGTCAGTTGGAACTGCTCGAGGGATCCGTGCGCGATCACAGGCACCAGACCAAGCTCTTTGAGTGACATGCGGGCCGAACCCCGGTTCGGAACCGGGCATAAACTTCGCCATGGCGAAGAAGCTCTACGACACTGCGGCTGAGACGATGGCGGACCTGCGCGATGCGGGAATCGTGCGAGACGGCATGACCGTGATGGTCGGCGGATTCGGACTCTGCGGCATTCCGGAGCAACTCATCATCGCGCTCCGCGACACGGGCGTGAAGGACATCACGTGCGTCAGCAACAACGCGGGTGTCGATGACTGGGGGCTCGGTCTGCTTTTGCAGACGCGCCAGATCCGCAAGATGATTTCGAGCTACGTCGGCGAGAACGCGACATTTGAGAAGCAGTTCCTTTCGGGCGAGTTGGAAGTCGAGTTCAACCCTCAGGGAACGCTCGCTGAGCGCATTCGCGCGGGAGGGGCGGGCATTCCCGCCTTTTACACGGCGACGGGCGCAGGGACGATTGTGGCGGACGGCAAAGAGACCCGCGAGTTCTTCAAACCCTCGGACGGGAAGTGTGGCGCGACGGTACCGGGCAAGGGGTATGCGGGTCGTGTGATTGCGGGCGACAAGGATCGCGCGCCGCAGAACGGTGCGCCGCGGGAGTATGTGTTGGAGACGGGTCTGTATGCGGATTTGGCGCTGGTGAAAGC
>JBKDPX010000219.1:0-1268 GCA_046342165.1 Phycisphaerales bacterium
ATGAAGAGAAACTTGTGATTGACCTTCGCCATGGATGAACTCCCCAATCGATCAAATGGTTCCGAACGAACCGATCAGCCTTGATTCTTCCTGTCAGTCCCCGCCGGATTGCCCGGCGGATACTCCCCGCGGATCACGCGCACCCAATCGGGCGTGCAACGCATCAGATCCGGATACATTTCGCTCAGCAGATCCGAGCAGCGGGCGATGAACTCGCTCTCGTCCTTGGAATCAAACGACGTGAACTGCACCTTCAGGTAGTACGCGTAGTAGTCGTCCAAGTTGAACGCCAACAGTCGTACGCCCTCCGCGCGTGACACCGTGCCCCCGTTGGCCACGAAGAAGTACCCCGCGAACGTCGTTCGATCCGACTTGGGTGATCGAAACTTCATGACGCGAAGAACCGTCGACGCCGCATCCCGCGGCAGTCGCACCGGCACCCGCGTGCGGTCGTACATCGTGTGAATCCGCCCCTTCAGATGCTCGGGAACATCCTGATCCTCGCGCCATCTGCTCGTGTCCAGATTCAGCGGCATGTCGCCGACTTCTCCCGTCAACTCCATGCCCGCACCCACGAAGCAACGGTCCGGCACGTGCGGAACCGTGTCAATCATGCCCGTGTAATACGCGGCATGCAACTGCAGTTTCGGCCCGGGCCCCTCTTCCGTCGTCTTCTGATACCAACGCGTCACATGGTTCTTGGTTCCAAGCACCTCTTCGATATCCGCATTGATCGCTTCATCGGGCGTGATCTGCTTCCACGAACGCGTCTCATTCGGAAGGCTCAGAAGTTTCAAGCCGGATTCGGGCTGAATCTCCGCCTTTTTCAAATAGAGCTTGAAACTCGCGATGCCCGCCTTCATCGAGGCGGCGGCCGCAAGCAAGATCAACGTGGCGGTCACGAACGCACGATTCGTGAGAGGGGATTTCATGTCGACGCCCCCTTCTCGTCCACAATCATTTTCTCGAGCGACCACGAACACGCCAAGAACAGGAACAGCCCCGGAACAAGCAACAGCGTTCCGATCAACATGTGTGCATCACCGGTCGCCAGTCCGCGCGAGTACAAACTCGCCAAGCCAAGGACGCCCACGCGGATGACATTCAGGAAAACCGCAACGGGCGTCGCGAGCAGTATCAGCGCGATGCGCTGCCACCAGAATCTGTTCTGCAGTGACATCACCGCGCTGAGCGCAAGGAACGCGACAACCATGCGCATGCCGGAGCACTGCTCGGCGACGTTCAGCGGAATATCTTCGCCTTTGTAG
>JBKDPX010000220.1:0-6765 GCA_046342165.1 Phycisphaerales bacterium
CGTGCAAGGCCATGTAAGCCCCCGCTCGCTCACAAGGCGGGCACAGCGAGTCCGGCTGTCGGGGGCGGGTAGGCCGCTTGAGCTTCGCGGCAACGCGGGGCCCAGAGAAATGGTCGTCACGCGCGAAAGGTGCGGCAACGCAAACCATCGCGCGTACAGAACTCGGCTTAGCGTCACGCCCGCCGCTATCACGGGCCTCCGGAAACACCGGAGGCCCGTGGCCTTTTTCGGATTTCAGCGCTTGAAGCCTGCGAGCAGAAACACCGCGTCCTCGCCGAGTTCGCGGCGTCTCACGGGTTCGATGTATGCGTGTCCGAGCGAGTCGAGCGCGTCGATTCGTGGTGGAAATATCGCGGTGTGATCGAAGCCGACGGAACGCATGATGTTCGCAAGCGTCGTGTGGCTCCAAAGTCGCCAGTCGTATCGAAACGCGCGGTCGAATGTTGTGACGCGTCGGCCTGATTGAACCACGAAGTCGATTTCATTCTCGACACGACGGGTTTTCCTGTCGGCGCGGCATTGGCGCCATGTGTAGATGACCTTTGTCGACTTTGAGAGTGGAATGGTGCGTCGTTGCGTTCCGACCTTCCAAGCGCCGGGACCGTCGTAGAGCTCGATGATCAACGCTCCACCGGATGCGAGACGTCTGAAGCAGCGAGCGATGTAGGGGTTGAGATCATCGCGTCCGTGCAGTTCGCCGATGGAGAAGTTTCCGACGAAGATGATGTCATGCTTCGGAGTCAGTGGAGCGGCGCGAACATCGCGCAAAAGTTTGGTCATGCTGCGAGCGGCGCGATGATGTGTGAGCGCTTCAGGATCGAGATCGATCGCGGTCGCGATGCGATTCGCGCCGCCTTTGAGCCATGCAAGTGATGTTGCGGCGGTGCCTGAAAAGTCTTCGCAGAGTCTGCGGGGCGATCCGCCGTGGATCGCCTCGAGCACATGCGCCATGTCAGCGGGAGATTGGGTGCAACGTTCGTAGAGATCGAAACGGTTCACGCGAGTCGGATCCAGCGCAGGAGCGTCGAGAAGTTCGGCGGTTTGCCGTACATGAGCACGCCGATGCGGAAAATCTTCGCCGCGAGCTTTGCGAGGAGCGTGACGTACACGATGTTCAGCGCGATCGCGATGGCGACTTGTCCCATGCCGGGCGGGTCGCTTGAACTGATACGAAGCACGAGTACGAACGGACTGACACCCGGGATAAAAGACATCACCGTCGCGATCGCGCCTTTGGGATCGGAAATGATCGGCATCATCAGCAGCATGGGAGAGATCACGATGAGCGTCACGGGCATCATCAGCGACTGCGCTTCATGAATGTCATTGACGGCACTGCCGATCGCCGCCATCAGGCATGCGATCGTGCCGAATGCGAGAAGGAAGAGTACGACGAGCAGAGCGATGTTGCCCCAATCCAGCAGGTGCGATTGGCCGAAGATGATGAGGCCGGAGATGCCAAGTCCCGAGTAGAGGATAAGAATCAGCAAGCCGGCACACATCTGTCCGATGATCTTGCCGACCATCAGTTGCATCGGAGAGACCGCGCTGAGCAACACCTCCATGATTCGATTGCTCTTTTCCTCGATCGTGGAAGTTAACAGGAACTGGCCGCCCGTGAATGTTGAAATCCAAAGCAGCATCATGAAGCCCAGTGGCACGAACATTTGCGCGGCTTCGCCCGAGGATTTGTCGCCGTCTCGGGTCACGGCCTTTGCGTCGGGCGGATCGAACGCCATGATGGATCGAATTCGTGCGGGATCTTCCCCGTTCACACGGAGTCTCGATGTGATCACCGCTTCGCGCACTTTGGCCCTGATGAGGCTTTGAACGCGGACATCAAGCTTGGAGCGGATGAACATTCGGTAGGTTCCGAAACTGCCGCTCGCGTCAGCGCTGACGGCGTTGGGTTCAATCACGATCACTGCGAGAAGTCGTTGTTTTTTCGCCGCGTCCGTCGCGGTTTCGATATTCGCATCGACGGCGGACAACTCGGATTTCGCCGAGTCCTCATTGGTGTCGGGGGGAAGGAACTTGGCGGAGATATCGGGAACGGGCACCTGCTTCGCCGCGGCGTCGAGCATCGGCTTGATCTGCTGTGCCTTATCCGCCGGCAGGTTTTTCTCGATCACGGCTCCCGCGGCCTCGGTGGCTTCGGTTGCACGATCCACCACCCATCGCTTGATGGCTTCGGGCGCGAAGGCGGATTGGAGTTCTTGCGTCACGCCATCGGTGGTGCGATCGATGAACGCAATCTCCCCTTCCACCGGCGGCGGCTTGGGATTGAGCAGCAACATGGCCAGCGGCGCCGCTCCCATCATGATGAGCGGCATGATGAGCACTCCGAAGATGAATCCCTTGGTGAGGACTGTCGCCAGGAAATCACGGAGTGCGACGTGGAAGGTCTTGATCATGTTCAGTCTCCTCCGCCTTCGAGTGATCCCGCGAGCGTCGCGAGCGGAGATCTCAGCGTGGCGATGAGCTTTTCCCGCTCAGCCGGCGGCAGGCTCTGTTGCACGATATCGATGAAGATGTCCTCCAGCGAGGGGCGGACCACTTCGACTTTGTTGACCGGTCGAAGCGTGCACGCCTGCGACATGATCGCACCGATATCACCGTTGGGGAGTGCGTGAAGATCGAGGAGTTTGCCGCGACGCTCGACGAGTTTCACGCCCGTGATCGAGCGGTAGGGAACAAGATCGGCGTCAGAGGGCGATTCAACCGGTTCGACAGCGACGGTGCGTGGATCGAACTTGGAACGGATCGCGGCGGGAGAGTCGTCAAGAACTTTCTTGCCTTGGTGGATCATCACCACGCGGTCGCAGAGCGCTTCCGCCTGCAGCATTTGATGGGTGGAGAAGATAATCGTCCGGCCGGAGCGGTGTTGCTCGTCGATGAGTTCGCGAAGGAGGCGGGAATTGACCGGATCAAGTCCGCTGAAGGGTTCGTCGAGGATGATCAGATCGGGCTCATGGATGATCGATGCAACGAACTGAACCTTTTGCTGCATGCCCTTGCTGAGTTCCTCGCACTTTTTCCGAGCGACGTCCGCGAGTCCGACGCGGCTGAGCCAATCGGCGACTTTGCGATCAAGCCCTGCGCCGTCAATGCCCTTGAGTCTGGCGACATACTTGAGAAACGCACCCACTTTCATTTTCTTATATAAGCCGCGCTCTTCCGGCAGGTATCCGATCCGATCCTTGCTTTCCACGGCGGAGGATTTCCCAAGTACGGAGAGTTCGCCCGAGTCCGGGAAGATGATCGACATGATCATTCTGATCGTGGTGGTCTTGCCCGCACCGTTCGGACCGATGAAGCCGCAGAGGGATCCTTCGGGGATGGAGAGTTCCATGCCTTCGACGGCGACTTTGGGCCCGAAGGTTTTACGAATGCCTGAAAGTCGTACGGCTTCAGCCACGACATTGCTCCGAATGTTTGAGATCAGAAATCGCGACGACAAAAGATGAGCGTAGCGATGCCAAGCACGAGGAACTCGAAACCGATAGACGTGCCGATGATCCACCAAACCGGCCGCTTGCGGAACTCAGCCTCGGCGCGCCGCTCAGCCTCTCCTCGGGGCACCGCGACATCGTCGGCGTCCTTCACTCGAACATTGCGGCGTTCAGGCGGCCCAAGCGCCTCGATGTCGGCGAGTGTGACGAGTTTGCGCTCGAGCAATTCAACGGTTTCCGTCGTCTTCGGCAGGATCGTCTTGGCGACGAATGTTCCTTGAGACCACAACTTCCAGTCTTCGAGGCTTTCGCGCTGTTCCGAAAGTTTGGCTCGTCTGAGCGGAAGCAGGGGATTGGCAGTATCCAGTTCCGCCTGGGAGTAGGTCTTTCCCTCCGCGGGCGGTTCGGCGCCTGATTCGATTTTTGTGACGGCTGCTTTCTCCATTCGCACGATCGTCTTTTCGAGCGCCTCGATCTGAGCTTCGCTTGAGTTGCGCAATTGCACGAAGATCGCATCCGTGGTGTTGACGGCGAAGAGAGCGACCCAGAACAGCATGGTGACCAACAGCGCGGCGATCGTCGATCGGGTGATCATTCCCACAAGTGCGCAAACACTGAAAAGATAGCTGTAAAACAGAACGACGAGCGGTACGGAAAGAAACAGCGCGGGAATCCACTCGCCGCCGCGGATGCCGATGACGAGGAAGGACGCCGTGGTGAACACGGCGACCTGCATCGCGGTAAACAGCAGTCCGCAGATGTACTTCATGATGAAGAGTTTCGCGCGGGTGACCGGTTTGCTGAGCGTGAGTTCGATGGCGCCGCCGGCGATAAAGTCCGGGATCATGCCGGCGGTTGAAACCAGCGCGAGAATCGTCGAGACCCAGGCGAGCCAGAACTGCACGCCGAGATTTGAGAAGAGCAGTTTGTAAAAAGTGGACTCGCTGATGATCGCGGTGTTAAACAGTTCGATGGGAAGCTCGAACCACAGCACCGTGATTCCCTTCTCCGTGATCCCCAGGGCCGCGAAGGCGAGAACAACGAGTAGAGAAAGACCCAGTGAGATCCAGAAGAGCTTCTTCGAGTTGAGTTCTCGATAGGAATCGAGCAGCATGGCGCCGAATACGTTCATTGCGCACCTCCCTTGTCGGCGATGGCCGCGCCCGGTTTGAGTGCTTTGCCGCTGGTCGGATCGGTGACCGCCTGGATAAAGAGATCTTCGAGTGTCGGCCGGAAGGGCCGCAGTGCGGTGACGGTGACGCCGCGCGCGCGAAGGGTGTCGATGACGGGCATCGCAAGGCGCGCATCGGTGACCGGAAGTTTCATGGTGTTTCCGTTGATGGAGACCTTCTCCGCATCGTTGAACCGCCCATCGGCGACGGAGTGCGCCAAGTGTGTTGCGGCATCGGGCGTGTCCTCGATCTCGATCGTGATTGCGCGCTGGTCCTTCGTAAGTTCATCGAGCGTGCCTTCCCGCGAGACCAGTCCTTGCACCAGGATCGAGACGCGATCGCACACCATTTCGAGTTCGCTGAGCAGATGGGAATTGAGCAGGACGGTCTTGCCCTTGGATTTCAGGACACTGAGCATTTCACGGATGTCTCGGCGGCCCACCGGATCGACGCCGTCCGTCGGTTCATCCAAGACGACAAGTTGCGGATCGTTCATCAGCGCCTGCGCGATGCCGATTCGCTGGCGCATTCCCTTTGAGTACCCCTTTACCTTCGTGTCGCCCCAATCCTTCATGCCGACGAGTTCAAGCAGTTCCTCGCAGCGCACGCGGCGTTCCGCCTTCGGTACGCCGCAGAGCGACGCGAAGTAGTCCAGCAGTTGTCGGCCTGTGAGATAGTCGGGGACTCGATGGTGCTCCGGCAGATAGCCGACCTTTCGCAACGACTCCTTGTCGCCGACCGGCGCGTTGAGGATCGTTCCTTGAGCGGTGGTGGGGCTGATCACGGTCATCATCACTTTGACGAGTGTGCTCTTGCCCGCTCCGTTGGGGCCGAGAAGTCCGAAGATCTCGCCTTTGTGGATACGCATGTCAACGCCTCGAAGGGCGCGAACGCCGCCACGATAGGTTTTGGATACGCCGCGAAGATCGACGGCGAAGTCACTGCTCATGTCACGAATTCCTTTGCGGGATGGACGGGTTTCATGGCGACGATGTGATAGACGTGATGATGCTTGGTACCGCCCATGGCATCGTCGCCGTCTTTTTCGACTTCCTCAAAGTGTACTGTTCGGAAATCAGCCAATAGAGATTTCACGCGATGGGAACTCAGGTGTCGGCCGGGGTTGATCGACGCCCATTGGTCGCGATCACCGAAGAGTTGGCCGGCGAAGACACCGCCGGGGATCAGCGAGCACTTGATGAAATCCCACAGCGCGCCAAAGCGGGACTCGTGGCAGAACGGGAGCGCGAAACTGGCGTTGATCAGCGTGTACGAATGGCGAAGATCACCCGTCGTCGGAATGTCTTCCATCGCGCATGTGACGGTTGCCAAGCGGTGCGACGATTCGGGTCCGGCGCAGGCGCGCAGGCGCTCAATCGCCTCGGGCTGAAAATCCGTGGCGATGACGCGCATCCCGCGACGAAGCATTTCGATCGAATCCCGACCGACGCCGCATGCGATATCAAGGGCGGTTCGATTGTGGACATCACCCAGAGCATCCAATGCGCGCAGAAGCGTATCTCGAGGCGGCTTGTCGGCCGTGCAGTCGAAGTAGCGTGTCCAGTCGCGTTGGTAATCCGGTGAAAGGGTCATGTTCGGCGTTGTTGCAGTCTACCCGCTAGGCTTTCACTATGTACGAGAATACGCAGGACTTCGTTACAGCCTTGGAACGAGCCGGTGAACTCAAGCGCGTGCGCGCGAGGGTATCTCCGGTGCTTGAAATCGCGGCGGTGACCGATGAGGTCAGCAAGAGCAAAGCGCCTCACGCGCCGAGTGAATCAGCCGTGAGAAACGATCCTCTCCATCATGATCGGGGCGGCCATGCGCTGCTCTTTGAGAATGTGGAAGGATCTGACATTCCGGTGCTCATCAACGCGTACGGCTCGTACCGAAGAATGGAGATGGCGCTGGGATGCAACGAGGCGGGGCCGGGTTGCGGCGCAGGTCATACGCCCGGCGGATTCGATGCGCTCGGCGAGAAGATCGGCAAGTTGGTCAAGCCCGAGCCTCCGCCGACGCTTCTCGCGAAGTTGCAGAAGTTGCCTGAGTTGCTTGAACTTGCCCGGATTCCGCCAAAGCGCGTGTCGAGCGGCGTGTGCCAGGACGTGGTGTTGAAAGAAGATCGTGCGGATCTTACAAGA
>JBKDPX010000221.1:0-10352 GCA_046342165.1 Phycisphaerales bacterium
TTCTACTCCGAAAGTACTCGGTCGTTATCGGTCGAATTCGCTCCCGCGCCTTTACTATCGGCGCGGAAGGCCTCCGGGTTCGTCTTCTTTTCAGGGGATCCTCCACAAGCGACCCCGAATTCCTGCCGACCATACCATCCACACATGGGCGTGTCATCGGTTTCACACCAGTTTCGGATCGGACACGGCTACGACCTGCATCGGTTGGAGCCGGTTCACCCGCAGGGCCGCGGTCGACCGTTGGTCGTCGGCGGTGTCCGACTTGAACACGATCGCGGTCCGGTGGCCCATTCCGATGGCGACGCGCTCTATCACGCCGTGACCGATGCCGTTCTGGGTGCATTGGGCCGTGAGGACATCGGGCAACTCTTTCCCGACGATGATCCCCGGAACGACGCCGCTGATTCCGCGATCTTTCTGCGTGAGGCGGTCCGTCTGGCCGCCCGCGATGGATTTCGAATCGAAAATGTCGATGCCACGGTGATACTGGAGCGTCCCAAACTCTCGCCGCACAAGCAGTCGATCCGATCGAATATGGCGAAGGAACTCGGGATCGGGCCCGAACGGGTGAATGTGAAGGGCAAGACCCACGAACGCGTCGATGCGGTCGGCGAGGGGCGAGCCATTGAAGTGCATGCGGTGGTGTTGTTGTCCGGCGTCACGAATACATGAGCGCCTCTGTCTGTCGCGGGTTCGGAGTCTACACGATGAAAAAGGTTTTGGTTCTCGGCGGTGGCAAAGTCGGCAAGAGCGTTGCGGAACTTCTGCTCTGCTGCGGCAAGGGTGCGTACTCCGTGACGCTGGCTGATCGCGACCCCGCGAACCTGCGCGAGGCCGCCGCGAACATCGCGACTCTGGGCGCGCAGGTGAAGCATCGTGTCAGCTTTGAAACCAAGACCGTCGATGCAGCCGATCGTGCGCAGGTCCGCGCCGCGCTTGAAGGGCAGGACTATGTGATTTGCATGCTGCCCTTTGACTTGGTTGCGGGCATCGCCGAGATGGCGAACGAACTCGGAGTGAATTACTTCGATGTGACCGAGGATGTCGAAACCACCGAACGCGTGAAGAAGATCGCCGCGGAGGGCAAAGCCCGAGTCGCGCTTGCGCCGCAGTGCGGTCTCGCGCCGGGATACATCGCCATCGCCGCGAATGACATCGCGCGACAGTTAAAACATCTTCACGATCTTGTATTGCGCGTCGGCGCCCTGCCGCAGTTTCCGACCAACCGCCTCAAGTACAACGTGACCTGGTCGGTCGCCGGCGTTGTCAACGAGTATTGCGAACCCTGCAACGTCATGCTCGACGGTCGTCGGGTGCAAGTGCCCGCACTTGAAGGCCTCGAGAATTTCAGCTTCGAAGGCGTCGAGTACGAAGCGTTCTACACCTCAGGAGGCGTCGGCAGTCTGGTCGACACCTTGGAGTCCGAAGGCAAGTGCGCGGCGGAAACCAGAATCGCGTACAAAACGATCCGCTATCCGGGCCACCGTGATCTGATGCAGTTCCTGTTGCAGGATCTTCGCCTGGGCGTCGAACACGCCGCTCCGGCGCGCAACGGCCGCGTCTTTGATCGCAGGCTCGCGATGGATCTGCTTGATCACGCCGTCGCGCGCACGCTGCAGGACGTCGTGGTGATCTTCATCAACGGCATCGGCGTCGATCATCAGGGCGTGCGTCGACAAATCAACTTCAAGCGCAGTGTTCCGGCGACTCCCATCTTCGGACGGCTCTGGCCCGCGATCGAACTCACGACCGCCGCCGGAGTCTGTGCGATGGTCGACATGCATCGCCTCGGCAAACTTCCGGTGTCGGGCTTCATCAAGCAGGAATCGGTTTCGCTTGCGGATTTCAACTCGACGATCTTCGGACTCGCCTACGAGAATCCCGCAGCCATCGAGCGCGCCGTTCTCGCAGGATGATTCACTTCGCGAGCAACGCATCGATCTTTGCGCGCAGTGCTGCCTCCTTGGGCATCCCTGTCGCCGCGAACGCCACTTTGCCTTCCTGATCGATCAGGTAAAAAGTCGGAATGCCTGACACGCGGTACATGTCGGCGACCTTGTCGCCGTCGAGCAAGAGCCCGTAGGTGTACTTGGATGTCGTCATGTAGGCCTTCGCGTCGGCGCGCTCCCAACAGTTGACGCCGAAGACTTTGACGCCCTTGTCGGCGTAATCGTCGTGCAACTTCTGCACATGAGGCATCGCGACTTTGCAAGGACCGCACCAGGTCGCCCAAAAGTCCAGCACCACCACCTGACCCTTGAGGTCGCTCAGGCGCACTTGCGCGCCGGAGGCATCCTGGAGTGTCCACTCCGGAGCAACTTCGCCTTCGGCGATCAACTCGTCTCTTTCGAGCTCGGGTTGCTGCTTTCGTGGCTGCATGATCTTCCGCAACGGCTTGTCCGCCCGCACGCGATATCCATCCGGCGTATCGATCACGAATGGACGACTCTCCGCGGCATCGCCAGTCTTCACCCCCGACAGTCTGAGGTCGCGACGAACAGTCACCTCACCTGTCGATGTTTGCTGAGTCCTGGTGCGTTCGATCAATCGCGGCATGCGATCCTCGCGCCCAATATGCATCACGCTGCCTGCGGATTTCATGATCGCGTCCGCCGCCTCCATCGGTGAAGCGGGAAATCGGATCACATCGCATTCAAGGCCATCGATCGTCGAGACAGACGGATCCGCAGAGACGCCGTTGTCATGCGAGTCTTCCATGAGTTCCCAGACCATCACCTGAGCGACACCCTGACCGCCCATAAACGATCTCAGTTCCTCCAGGTTCGTTACCGTGCGCTCGATTACTGCCTTCTCCGAGTCACGCACGGATCTCGCGCCGACACCGTCATACGCGATCGACACTCGACGCGCGCCTTCAGGGGTGACGAGTTCTCCCGCAAGATGAAATCTCCATCCTCCGGCCTCGGCTCGCACCATCGTGCAGCCGCCTCGAAACGTCGTCGTTGAAGCACCCTCGCCGGATTCGGAGCTTTCAATGTCGAAAGAGATCGCTTTCAGTTCCGCTCGAGCTTGGCGCCACCGGGCGGCAACATCGTTATCAACATGCTGGCAGGCTTGGACAGGAGCACTTTGAAATGTCAATAACGCCGCGAGGCAACTGACCTTCAATGACCAGGACCTTTCCATCGTACGACTCCCTCATCTGAATACTGAGAACTCGCAGACTCGCTCTCTGGCGTACTGTTCCATCATGCGACAGCAGTCTACCTCGATTTTGTGCACCATCCTTGGGCTGAACCTTTGGACACCCGCGATTGCCGCGGCTCAGGATGTCGATGGTGGATCCCCCGTGACAGCAACCTCGGAGCCCTGGAGCATTCGCGCTGAACCTGCAATGTGGTTTTTGGCCCCCGGTGGCAGTCTGCGACTCCCGACATTCGCTGCGGGATCTTCCGTACCTGCAAACTCCGAAGACACCTTTGAAATCGCGGACTTGAAGATCGATACGCCTGAGGCATCACCCTTCGCCGAAGTACATCTTTCCCGGGGGGACTGGCGCTTTTCGCTCCGAGGAGTTTCCATGTCAGGAGAGGAGGACTTTGACTCCGCCGCTGACGGTAATGTCGGCGATTTCAGCTATGTGGCCGGCGATGCGATCCGTGTGGATTTTGATTACGCACAGTTCGAAGGCGAGGTCGGCTACATTGTGAAGCAAGCCGCGCTCGAACCCTATGAATCGGGCCACAAACTGCACACGAAGTTCGAGGCAGTCGGAGGAGCGCGCCTTTACAGCATGGAATGGCAGGTCACGAATATCGATGGGGGTTCGCGTGCCACCGATGATCTGTTCTTTTTCGAGCCATACGCCGGCGCGAAACTCGGACTTGAGTTCTACGAGTGCTTTGACGCCGACCTTCAGGTTGTTTTCGGCGGGTTGCCCGCGGGAGATACCAGCACGCTGAGCGTTGATGTGATTGTCGGCGGTGCGTATCGATTCAACGAACACCTCGGACTTCAGGTCGGATACCGCCTGACCGGTTTCGACCTTGAAAAAGACGACGCGGACGGGGAGTTCGACTGGAGAGGTTCGGTGGCCGGACTCTACATCGGTGCCGTGCTCGATTTCTGACCTTCCCCGTAGCGAACCACGACTTGAAAAGTCAAGTCCCGATCGACGGAAACTCTTGTACGAGTAATTGTTGCGATTTTTCGTCCAAACGCTGCACGGCTATTGACGAAGGCAAACTTCAGCGCGATACTCACAACCCGCGGCAACTTGCGTGGCGATGTCTCAAGTCGCCGCGAAATGCCGGGTCGTATGTGCGTCTGTTGGTGTTGCGTGGTGGGTACGAAAGTGGTGGATTGATTCGCGGATATGTCTGCTCGGCGCTGCCGATGCCGGGTTCCGTGAACGCAGAGGGTCAGACTCATGGCGACGATCACAAAGAAGCAGCTTGTCGAGAGAATCAGCGACCGCACCGGGCTCAAGCGCGCCGATGTGCGCCGGATCATGCAGGAATTCCTCGATCAGATGATCTCGGAGTTGAAGAAGGGCAATCGCCTGGAGTTCCGCGATTTCGGTGTCTTCGAGGTGAAGGCGCGTGCGGCTCGCGTGGCGCAGAATCCCAAGACCCTCCAACGCGTCGCCGTTCCGCCGAAGCACACCGTGAAGTTCAAGCAAGGCCGACTCATGAAAGAGGCCATCGAGCGCGGTGCGGCCCTTGAGGCGATCAAAGAAGTGAAGTTGGCCGCTCCCGCCAAGATCGGCGCCTGATCGGTGGCGATTCGAATCGCCTCTTTCACGCCGAACTGCTACCATCCAATCATGATCAATCCCACCCCGACACGTCGTGCGGCTGTGGCCGTCTCATGGGTTCGCGCGAGCTTCGGAACACTGCTGATCGCGTTGTTCGCTTCGCCGATCATGGCGCAAACCGATGAGTTCATCTCTCAAATCAATCGAGGTTACCTCGGGGTCTCCGCTGACAAGCGCAGCGACCTCATTCTGCTTCCGTTGATCGCGAAAATGGAAGCCGCGCCGATGCGCGTTCGCGCCCTTTCCGATGCCGCCATCATGCCTGCGGACGTTGCCGCGTTCGCTGAATGTCGCGCGTGGGCCGAGAAGCCCGAACAGCAGGCCGTCATCGCGGCGCTGGCGACCGTGAGCAAGGAAAAAAAGTGGCGCGAGTCCTTCGTATGGGGACTCCCGTACGGCATCGAGGATGTGCCCACGGAGTTCGTTGAGGCACGACTCTATTCAGAACTCGGCGATCCGCCGACCATCGCAGGCGCCCGCCACTATTGGATCCCTCGTCTCGACGATGTCGCATCGCTCGTGAATGTCGAGGCCACCCGTTTGCTCGCTGACGGCAAAGCCTCCGATGCGATCGACATGTTGATGAATTGGGCGAATGTCTGCCGACAAATCGGCGACCGACAGCTCCAGGTCGAAGCCAAGTGGGGGCTGACCCATCTCGCGCAGGCTTTCGAGCGTATCCGCGATGTGGCGTACGCCGATCTTCGTGGTGCGAAGACCCTCGATCTCGCGCGCGTCCCGGATCAGGTCAAGTCACTTGCCATTGAAACCCCCTTGGATGTCACTCGATTGAGACTTCCCAAGGGTGACTCGATCGCCGCGGCTCAGGTGGCTGCTCGAGTCTTCAGCCAGACTGAAGAGGTCATTCCCGCGGTCTTCGGTCCGACGCTCGCTCGCATCGGTTCCGCGGACTTTCCGCTTCGCGTCTTCTCGGAATCCTCGCGCTGGCGAGGTGTTGCCGCAGCCCACGCCGATGGTCGCGACACCAAGTCAAAGATCAACAGCGTTCAGAGCGATTTCACGGCGCGCTGGGAACTTGATTGGTTCGATCGGCGCCACCTCGCGCCCACCGAATACACCAAGCTTGAGCCCGCGCGCTTCGCACTCATCGCCCGCACCATGCCCGACCTGCGCGAGTTGTATGACCTGCGCATGATGTGCTTCCTCGAAATGCAGGGCTCGCAGTTGTCCCTCTGCCTCGCCGCGGCGACCATCGCCAATAAAACCCAGCCCAAGGTGCTGACGGTCGTGCGTCCGCGATGGATCGAAGTGATTCGCAATGATCCGCTGAGCAAGAACATCGAAACGGGCCAGTTCGCGATCCCGCGATACTTCATCCCGATGCAGCGCCGTCCGGGTATGTCTGAAAAAGAGACCCCCAAGCCGCACGAAATCGATATCGTGCCGGCGATGGGAAGTCCGTTCTCGGTCCGACTCGACGATACGCAAATGGTGCTGTACAGCGTTGGCGTGGATTCCGCGGACAACTCCGCCAAGCGCGTCCAGAACACAATGCAACTCGCGACCGGCACCGATTACCTCATGTGGCCGCCGGTTGTCAGCCTTTACCGCCAGCATCTTCGTGACTCTCAGCAGTTGAAGTGATGAAAAGGAACCCGCAGTAATGTCCGCACACGCTCACAAGGTTGTCATCATCGGTTCGGGTCCCGCGGGTTGGACCGCCGCCATCTACGCCGCGCGCGCGCAGTTGGATCCGATCGTGTACTGCGGGATTCCTAAGGCTGATCCCGGTCCGATTCTCCCCGGCGGACAGCTCATGCTGACGACGGAAGTCGAAAACTATCCGGGCTTCGAGCACGGCGTGCAGGGGCCGGAGATGATGGAGAAGTTCCGCAAACAGGCGGAGCGATTCGGCACCAAAGTCGTCGAGGATGATATCGTCAAGTGCGACTTCTCAAGCCGTCCCTTCGCGCTTCACACCGGTGAAGGCAAAGTCATCCACGCGCAGTCAGTGATTCTCGCCACAGGAGCGACCGCCAACTGGCTCGGACTCGAGAACGAAATGCGTCTCGCCCGCTCCGGCGGCGGCGTCTCCGCGTGCGCCGTCTGCGATGGAGCTTTGCCCGTCTTCCGCGATCAACCGCTCGCGGTTGTCGGCGGCGGCGATACGGCGATGGAAGAAGCGACCTATCTCACAAAGTTCGCGAGCACGGTGTATGTCATCCACCGTCGTGACACCTTGCGCGCCAGTCGCATCATGCAGGAGCGCTTCCTCAGCCGACCCAACGCGAAAGTCGTTTGGAACAAGGAAGTCACCGAAGTCTTCGGCGCCGATCGAATCGAAGGCGTCGAACTCACTGACACCGTCACCGGCGAGAAATCCCGACTCGATGTCAAGGGCCTCTTCATCGCGATCGGCCACACTCCCACGACCAAGTTCCTCGCGGGGTCGGGCATCGCCTTCAACTCCAAAGGTTACATCGACCTGAAGAACCGAAACTCGTATACGAATATCCCCGGCGTCTTCGCCGCGGGTGACGTCGCCGATGCGGAGTATCGCCAAGCCATCACCGCCGCCGGTATGGGTTGCCAAGCCGCGCTTGACGCCGAGCGTTGGCTCGCGGCGTCAGGCACGCACTAACAAGCAGGCACTGATAGGCATGCACTGATAGGCACGCACTCATCAGTCACATACGAATCATCGGATCACTTCACTCGGGAAGTCCGGGAAGATCCGCTTCACCAAGGAGCTTGAACTCCTTGCGGCGCAGGATCTGTCCTCCCAGCGTCAAATCGTCCACCGCCAGCGCGATCGTCGCGTCCCCGCCCTGATGCATCAGCGGGTAGGCGAAATGAATCGAAAGTTCCGCGCTCAAAAGACTCAGGCACAGACTGCTGAGTGTCTTGCCCTTGGTCATTTCAACGACGAGCACTTCGCGTTCGCTGTACGGCAAAGCTTCGCGCTTGAGAATCTCGCGCGCGGTCGACGCCGAGTTCGTGACAATGCGGACAACCGCATGATCAGAGGCTTCGTGCACGCTGAGCGCGCAGATCTGACAGCGATGATCGAACGCCTCGACCAAATCGAAGAGTTTGCCGACCTTGTTCGTCAAAAACACGCTGAACTGCGTCACCGTCGGCGGTGAGTATCCGTGCGTGGTCTCCAAAGGCCCCGGCATCTGACTCATGGTGTCGCTGAATCCTTCCAGTTCCGATGGCATGAATGCGCATGCCTGTTCGGTCGCTTGAGCATATGCGTCACATCTTCGCCTCACAAGGGAAATCACTGTTGAAGCGCTTCCTGACCGTAGATCCGACGCTCAACAACAGAAAAGACCCGGACGCTCGCGCCCGGGTCTGATGGATTTCGCTCGTGCTCGGCTTTAGACGTGGAAGGAACTGCCACAACCGCAGGTGCTCGTCGCGTTCGGGTTGTTGAACACGAACCCGCGTCCCATGATCTCGTCACGGAAGTCCACCGTCACGCCCTCAAGATACAAGAGACTCTTGGGATCGCACACGATCTTCACCCCGTGCTGCTCGAACAACTCATCGGTCTCGGTCTGGTTGTCCGTCAGATCGAGGATGTACGAAAAGCCGGAGCATCCTCCGCCTTTGACACCGACGCGCAGACGCACCGTGTTCGGATCAAGCTCCTGCTCCTGGATGATTCGCTTGACCTCGCGTGCCGCGAGTTCCGACAAAATGACCCCGCGAGCTTGGGTTTCGCTCGCCGGATTGGTGGTTTCAGTCGACATGGATCGTTCTCCTGTTCGTTCGAAGCTTAGTGCGCCGCGCCCGTGGTCGTTGCGATGCCGTTCTTGGTCTTGTAGTCGGCGATCGCCGCCTTGATGGCGTCTTCGGCGAGCACGGAGCAGTGGATCTTGACCGGCGGGAGGCTCAACTCCTCGACGATCTGCTGATTGCGGATCTCCTCGGCCTGCTCGATCGTGCGGCCCTTGAGCCACTCGGTCGCCAGCGAACTGCTCGCGATCGCACTGCCGCAGCCGAAGCACTTGAACTTCGCGTCGGCGATCTTGCCGGTCGACGGGTCGACCTTGATCTGCAGTTGCATCACGTCGCCGCATTCCGGCGCGCCGACGAGTCCCACACCGATGTTCTTGCTCGCCTTGACTTCCGATTGCGTTCCGAAGTTGCCGACGTTGCGGGGATTCTCGTAATGATCGATGATCTTAGGACCGTATGCCATGGTCTCGTTCCTTGTAAGAAATCAAATTAATATCAAAACTCAGTGATGCGCCCACTCGACCTTCGACAGATCGATGCCTTCCTTGTGCATGTCGTACAGCGGGCTCATCTCGCGCAGGCGTGAGACCGCCTGCACGATCTTCTCGATCGCGAAATCGACTTGCTGTTCCGTCGTCGAACGACCGAGGCTCAGACGCAAAGAAGAGTGCGCCAGTTCGTCGCCGACGCCCAAGCCCTTGAGCACATAACTGGGCTCAAGACTCGCGCTCGTGCAGGCGCTGCCGCTCGAGCACGCGATTTCTTTCACCGCCATCATCAAGCCTTCGCCTTCGACAAAGCCGAAGGAGATGTTCGTGATGTGCGGCAGTCGCTTGGTCGGATGTCCGTTCACCTTGCAGCTGTCGAGCCGCTTGGACACCTCGTTTTCGAGCTTTTCGCGCAGTTTCGCGAGACGCTTGGCGTCCGCTTCCATCTCCTGCATCGCGATCTCGCACGCCTTTCCGAGCCCCACAATGCCCGGCACATTCAGCGTGCCCGAGCGGAAGCCGCGCTCTTGTCCGCCGCCATCCACGAGCGACGTCAATCGCACGCGAGGCTGACGACGACGCACATACAGCGCGCCCACGCCCTTGGGGCCGTAAATCTTGTGTCCCGAGAAGCTCAGCAGATCCACATGATCCGCGTTCACATCGATGGGCATCTTGCCCGCGAACTGCGTCGCGTCCGTATGAAAGATCACGCCCTTCTCATGACACAACGCGCCGATCTCGCGGATCTCGTTGATCGTGCCGATTTCGTTGTTCGCCCACATCATGCTTACGAGAATCGTGTCCTCGCGCAGTGCGGCCTTCACCATCTCCGCCGTGAACACGCCGTCCTCGGTCGGATCCAGGAAAGTCACGTCAAAGCCTTCGCGTTGCAACCTCTTGCAAGGATCGAGAACGGCTTTGTGTTCGATCGTGGTGGTGATGATGTGTCCGCGGCACTTGCCCGATCCCGCCGGCGCCTTCTCGTACATGTAGGCGGCGCCGCGGATCGCGAGGTTGTTCGATTCCGTCGCGCCCGAGGTGAAGATGATGTCCTTCTCATCGGCGCCGAGGAGCTTGGCGACCTGCTCGCGAGCCGTATCGACACCGGCCTCGGAGGCCCAGCCGTAACGGTGATTGCGGGAGCCGGGGTTGCCGAACTCCTGGGTGAAGTACGGCAACATGGCATCGACCACGCGCTTGTCGCACGGGGTGGTCGCGGCATGGTCCATATAGATGGTGGGGGGCGGGATGGACATGAACGGTCTCCGGAATTCAGTTGAAACTCAGTCTCAAATACGATAGATGGGGGTCGGGGTTCGAGCAACAAATTCGGGTGCTGAACCATCAAGTCGAGTGCGAGTCCCGGGTGGATTCAC
>JBKDPX010000222.1:0-1966 GCA_046342165.1 Phycisphaerales bacterium
CGCGCAGGCTTTCGCGTCGCGGTCTGCGACCAACTCGAAGATTCGAGCAAAGCCAAAGGCATCGTGCAACGCGGCGTCACGCGCGTCATCACACCCGGCACGCTCGTCGACGAAACTCTGCTCGAAAGCGAATCACCGGCCACGCTCGGCGCGATCGTTTTCACTGAATCGGGCGACGAATCGGCGGCGTCACTCGCCGTCGTTGATCTCGCGACCGGATCGTTTTGCGTCGTCGACTGTGCGCCAAGCGCGATCGTGGATGAACTCGCCCGCCGCGGCGTGCGTGAACTGTTGTACTGCGAAACCGGCGACGGCGTGATTCCGCCTCGCGTGCAGAAGCACGTCGCTGCATTGAATCTCTCCCCCACCGCTCGGCCCGGCTGGCACTTCCGCGCGACGGAAGCGCGGCAAGCGCTCACCGAGCAGTTCGGCGTTTCAACCTTGTCCGGCTTCGGCATGACCGAAGGTGAAGGCGTGGTTCTCGCGGCGGGAGTCCTCGTTCGCTACCTTCGGGAAACGCAGTCAGGCGCTGATGCCTCGGGCACAACCAAACGGATATTGGCGCATTTGCGCGCGCCGCGGCGAGAGCAAAGCGCCGGCGCTTGCGTCATCGACGCTGTCAGTCTTCGGTCGTTGGAAATCGAAAGAACGATCCGTGGCGGGACGCTCGACGGATCACTCCTCGGCCTGTTCGTTTCGGGTCGCGATGCATGCAAAACCGCGATGGGCAAAAGGACGCTCCGTGAATGGCTGATGCGTCCGCTGATGAACATTGACGAGATCAACGCGAGACAAACGGCCGTCGCGGCGCTTTTCGAGGATGGGGCGCTCTCCGGCCACCTCGCCGAACTGCTCAGCAAGGTGCAGGACATCGCGCGAATCGCGGGAAGGATCGCGCTGAATCGAGCGACGCCGCGAGACATGCTCGCGTTGGCAAAGAGTCTGTCGGTCGCGGAGGAACTGGGCGATGCGATCGGGCGCACGCCCTCGTTGGCGAGCGTCGCGGATCGCATCAACGAGCACGCGGAATCGCTCGGCGATCTCGGCCGCTCGATTTTGGAACGAATCACCGAAGAGCCGCCAGCACATCTTCGCGAGGGCGGCGTGATTCGCGACGGCGCGGACGCGACGCTGGATGAAGCTCGACTTTTGCAGCGCGATGCGGGCAGTTGGCTCGCGCAATATCAAACGCGACTGATCGAACAACATAACCTTCCGAGTCTGAAGGTCGGATTCAACAAGATTTTCGGTTATTACATCGAACTTCCCGCGGGCCAGGCGCGCAATGCGCCGGCGGAACTGATCCGCAAGCAAACACTCAAGAACGCCGAGCGATACATGACTCCCGAACTGCGCGAGTTCGAGCACAAGGTGCTGAGCGCGGAGTCGACCGCTATTGAGCGCGAGAAGGAACTCTTCGCGGAGTTGTGCGCCGTGGCCGGCGCTCGTGTTGATGACCTGTTGAGCTACGCCGCGGCGATCGCGAGTCTTGATGCACTGTGCTCCTTCGCCGATCGTGCGCGTTCACGCGGGTGGGTGTGTCCGACGATCACAGACAGGAAGGAATTGCACATCGTCGCCGGCCGTCATCCGGTGCTCGAGGAGACTTTGGCGGGAGAGTTCGTACCCAATGACGTCAATCTCGGCGCGGGAGAAGAGAACGCGGCACCGCTCGCGTTGATCACAGGCCCCAACATGGCGGGCAAGTCGACATACATCCGACAAGTGGCGCTGTTGGTGATCCTCGCCCAGACGGGTAGTTTCGTACCGGCGGAGTCCGCTGTCGTCGGCGTGACGGATCGCATCTTCACGCGAATCGGCGCGGATGATGCGCTTCATGCAGGCCAATCGACGTTCATGGTCGAGATGATCGAAACGGCGAACATTCTCAACCATGCAACAGAACGAAGTCTGGTCGTGCTTGATGAAGTCGGCCGTGGCACGAGTACTTTGGATGGGCTGAGCC
>JBKDPX010000223.1:0-11558 GCA_046342165.1 Phycisphaerales bacterium
CGTCTCGCGATTCGGACTCGCGACACTGCCGCAATCCAAGTGATCGCGTCCGATCACGATCGGCGCACTCACGCGACCCTCCGCCACCAGCTTGTTGAACAACACCCCCGCTTTGTCGCGCTGACCGAGTCCGAGCCAACAAATGCGCGCCGGAAGCCCCTGCCATCCAAAGCGCGGCTCGCACTCGTCGTATCGACCCGCAAGTAATGCCTTCGGATTCTTATGACATCCGAGTATCCAGCGATGCAACCGCTCGGAGTAATCGCTCTCATGACGAGGAAACAACTTCAGAATCTCATGATCGGTCACGAAGATATCGCGCGGATCGCCCGAGAGCGCGGCCCATCGGAACGGCCCCCGCCCCACGCAGAACTGCGGCCTGATGTACGCCGGCACGAATCCCGGGAAGTCGAACGCGCGCGTGAAACCCGAATCAAGCGCTCGCTGTCTGATGTTGTTGCCGTAATCGAAGGTCACGGCGCCGCGCTGCTGCAACGTCACCATCGCCTCGACGTGGCGGCGCATCGCGCTCATGCTCAATTGCACATAGTGCTCGGGCGAGGACTTTCGATAGTCCTCCGCCTCGGCACAAGTCATGCCGACGGGCACATATCCCGTCAACGGATCGTGTGCGCTGGTTTGGTCGGTCAACGCATCGGGAGTGATGCCGCGCTCGATGAGTCGCTCGAGCAATTCGATCGCGTTGGCTTGCACGCCGAAACTCTCGGCGCGGCCTTCCTGCGTGGCGCTCACCGCGGCATCGATCGCATCATCGAGATTCGTCAACACATGATCCAGATACTTGTCGCGTTGACGGCGGGCGAGTCGCTCGAAAGAGACATCCGCGAGAAGCGCCGTTCCAGCCGCGAGCGTGATCGCCAACGGCTGTGCGCCACCCATGCCGCCGCAACCCGCGGTGACGCACAGGCGGCCTTTCAAATCGCCGCCGAACTCCTTGCGTCCCAGCTCGGCGAAAGTCTCGTAGGTCCCCTGGAGAATGCCCTGCGTGCCGATGTAAATCCATGATCCCGCCGTCATCTGGCCGTACATGATCAACCCCTTCGCGGCGAGGTCGTCAAAGTGCTTCTGGGTCGCCCAATGCGGCACGAGATTCGAGTTGGCGATCAACACCCGTGGCGCGTCCGGATGCGTCCTGACCACCCCCACGGGCTTCCCGGACTGCACCAGAAGCGTCTGGTCGGCCTCCAGCGCCCTCAGCGAGGCCACGATGGCATCGAAGGCCTCCCAACTGCGCGCCGCCTGTCCGCGCCCGCCGTAGACCACCCGATCATCAGGCCGTTCCGCGACCTCGGGGTCGAGGTTGTTCATGAGCATCCGCAGCGCCGCTTCCGCCTGCCATGTCTTGCAGGTCATCTCAGTTCCACGCGGCGCCCGAACCGGACGAGGGCCGGAAACAACAGGCGCGAGGGGGCGACGAAGGGGCGCGGCGGAGGTGGTAACCATACCGAAGAATACGCCTGAAATCGGTTGCGCCTCGCGGGGAAGGCTACGGGGGTCGATGGTCGTTTCAAGGGGGCGGCGTTCGTTTCGCGTTTCGAGGGGTGATGGTCATTGCCAGGGGCGACGTTCGCGGACTCACTTGCCCCTGGCTTGATTCCATCGCGCCTGTGGCGCTTGGAGGTCAAGTTTCACCACAGCGCCAACGGCGCGATGGAGTTCAGCCAGGTCCAAGGCGCCTTGCGCCGTCGGGCCTGGGGCGTTACCGCCTTTCGCCCTCGGGCCTGGGGTTTCAACGCCTCGCGCCGTTGTGCCCGATTGAATGACATCGCGCGATGTCAATGTCTAACACCTCGGATCGCGTTCGTTTCCGCGGGGCAACGTTCATCTCAAGGGGCGACGTTCGCGGACTCACTTGCCGCTGGCTTGATTCCATCGCGCCTGTGGCGCTTGGCGTCTGCCGCACGCACATCGCTTCTTGCCGTCTTGATTTCCCGCCTCTCGCCCCCCACCATTCATTCATGTTGAAACGACTGCTCGTGTCACTGTCTTGCCTCATCGCCCAACAGGCGACTGCACAGCACGCCGCGCCGAATCCCGTGACGCTTCGGGTCGCGACCTTCAACATTCACGATGTAAGAACCACAGATCTTGTTGACGGAGAGCACCCGCGCCTCAAGGCGATCGCCGAAGTGATACAACGGATCCGCCCCAACGTGATTCTGTTGAACGAGATCGCGTATGACCAAAAGGGTGCGCCTGGATTTAGCGAAGGCGATGCACCCGGCCAGAACGCGATCCGATTCATCAACAACTACCTGATCAAACCCCAGTCGGGCATGCCGCCGATCCGCTATCAGGCGTTCATGGAACCCGTGAACACCGGATTGCCGAGCGGCTTCGACATGGATCGCGACGGCACCATCGCGACAAGCTACACATTCCCCGCTGAATCTTCCGACGACAACAACCCGACGCCGTTGCCCGAGGATGCGAAGAAATACGCCAACGACTGCCGCGGCTACGGCGGATTTCCCGGTCAATACGGCATGGCTCTGCTCGTGGATGAACGACTGGAGATCCTGAAAGATCAGGCGCGCACTTTCCGATTGATCCCGTGGGATTACGTCTCGGGCGCACTACTGCCACTGAAGCCCGACAACACGGACTGGCTGACGCAGGATGAGAAGAACGTGTTCCCGCTCAGCAGCAAGAGCCACTGGGATGTGCCCGTCAAACTTCCCAACGGCAGCGTTCTGCATGTACTGTGCAGTCATCCGACGCCTCCGGCATTCGACGGCCCCGAGATGCGCAACAAGAAGCGCAATCACGACGAAATTAGATTCTGGCGTGATTACATCGACAACGCGCCGTATGTCGTCGATGATCAAAACGAAGGCTCAGGCCTTCGCCGCGGCTCGTACTTCGTGATCCTCGGAGACTTGAACGCCGATCCCAAGAAGGGCGACAGTTACAAAAACCCGATCGACACCCAATTGCTCTCATCGAACAAAATCAACGGCGAGTTCACACCCGTCGGCGATGTCGATCTCCTCGCCAAGGGTTTTGCTCCCGAAGATACCGCTGATTTCAAACTGCGCGTCGATTACGTGCTCCCCTCGGCATCGATCGACATCCTCAAAGGAGGCGTCTGGCGAACGCTTCCAACGCTCTCGCCGCAAGCCTTCCCGAGCGATCACTTCCCCGTCTGGCTCGACATCTCCGTGCCCGAACCGTGAACCGTCATTCACTCGTCAGCCGTTTCGACCACGCGGCAATCGCCACCGATCTTCGCGCGAACTTTCTCGGCTTCGACTTTCGACGGGTATACACCCACGCGAACCGCGAACAACGCCTGACCGGTTTTGGATTTCACCGTTGCGACTCTCGCCGCGCCGAACTGTCCGAACTTCACCAACGCTTCTCCGGCACGCTGTTTCGTGCTAAACGCGCCGACTTGAACGCTGAAGCGACCCTTTCCGGGCGCGAGCGTTCCGGCAGGGGTGCCAGCGAGGCGCTCGGCGATTTGGTTCTTGAGTTGCTGATCTTCCTTCACCATCGCTTGTGCGCGCACATAGGACTCGCGCGCTGCGACTGCGTTGCCTGAATTGCGGAGCGAATCTCCGGCGTACAGCGCCGCGCGAGCCGCTTCGTCGCCCGCAAGCTTGCGCGAGGCGGTCGAGAGCAACTTCGCGGCCTCCGCATGTTTGGTCTCTTCGATCGCGATCAATCCCAGCGTCGCACCCGCGCGTCCGGCGATCTGATCATCAGGATTCACGAGCAACGGTTCAAGCCATTTCTTCGAATCGGCGTTGCGATTGATGGCGTGGGCGGATTGGCCGGCGATCAGCGCCGCGCGATCGCGATCCATGCCGTTCGACTTCGTCGCCGCCGCCGTCGCCGCGTCATACGCCTCGGCGTAGCGGCTCTCCTGGTAAGCGGTCAGGTAGTCACCCTTGGATTTCGAGGCCGACGAGCACCCCACATTGAACAACGCCAACACCCCGAAAAGGGCGCAGATAACGGGTCTTGCACATTGACAACGGTGAAACATCAAGCGGGACCTCCTTGTCGCGCGGCGAACCGAATGCGATTAGCATATCGCGGACCTGACCTTTGCGGAGGTCTCAGTGAAGGAATTTGCGTGAGCGTCCACGGCCCGATCCTCATCTCCTGCCTCAAGAACCTCAAGCGCGTCCTCACCATCGACGACCGACGCGAATATCGCGGCGTCGAGGTGCTCGGCGCATCGTTTCATGTGGCGTCCGCCATCGCACCCAAGTGCGCGAGTCACAGTGTCGGCATCTTGCTTCCCACCGGCGGCGGATTCGCCCCTTCCGCACTCGCCGCGTGGATGCTCGGCAAGGTCGCCGTACCGCTGAACTACCTGCTCAAGCAGGACGAACTGCAGTACATCATCGACGACTGCGGAACCGACACGCTGATCACCGCCAAAGCGATGCTCGACTTCCTCGGCTACACGCCGAAGGTCAAACACCTCATTCTGCTCGACTCCATCGACTTCAAAGGCATCCCCGAACCTCGAAAGCCCCGCGGCGCGGATGATGATGATCTTGCCGTCCTGCTGTACACCTCGGGAACCAGCGGCAAGCCCAAGGGCGTGATGCTGACGCACGGCAACATCGCTTCGAACATCAAACAAGTCGTGGACTTCGTCGACTTCACATCCAAGGACACGATGCTGGGCGTGCTCCCGCAGTTTCATTCCTTCGGCATGACGGTGCTGACCCTGCTTCCGCTGACGCACGGCATCCGCGCGGTCTACACGGCGCGATTCGTACCGGCGAAGATCCTCAAACTCATGCGCGAATATCGCCCCACGATCTTTGTGGCGATTCCATCGATGTACAACGCGTTGCTGAGTCTCAAGGATGCCACGAAGGAGGATTTCGCATCGTTGCGCTACGCGGTATCAGGCGGCGAGCCTTTGCCGGAAGCGGTCGCATCCAAAGTGCGCGAGCGATTCGGCATCGCCATCAGCGAGGGGTACGGACTTACGGAAACCAGTCCCGTTTCGAACATCTGCAGGCCGCAGGACTATCGCGCGCATTCGGTCGGCATGCCGATGCCGCGAATCGATCAACGCATCGTCGAGATCGGAACGCTCAACGCACTACCGCCGTACGCGGACGGCGAAGTGCAGATGCGCGGCCCGAAGATTATGAAAGGTTATTACAACCTTCCGCGCGAAACTTCGCAGGCTTTCACGTCAGACGGATTCTTCCGCACGGGCGACATCGGCCGCTTCGACGAAGACGGCCACCTGTACATCACCGGTCGACTGAAGGAAATGCTGATCGTCGGCGGCGAGAATGTCTTCCCGCGCGAGATCGAAGAAGCGCTGAACTCGCATCCGAGCGTGAAGGACTCGGGCGTGATCGGCGTCCACGATCCGATGCGCGGCGAACTGCCGATGGCGTTCATCGAACTGCAGGAAGGATTTACGTTCGACGAGCGCGCGCTGATCACGCATCTGAGAGGATGTCTGGCCGGGTACAAGATTCCCAAGGAAGTGCGAGTGCTCGAGGCGTTGCCCCGCAATCCGACGGGTAAGATCATGCGACGTGAGCTGAAGAAACTCGTTTGACACACGCAACACGGAGACCGCGCAAGTCATGGAAATTTACGTCGATACCGCGAACCTGGATGAGATCAAGCAAGCCGCGGACCTCGGAGTGCTTGACGGCGTGACCACCAATCCGACGCTGATCGCAAAGGAAGGCGTGAACTACACGAAGCGCCTCGAAGAGATTTGCAAGATCGTGAAGGGCCCGGTCTCCGCCGAAGTGATCTCGACCGAGTACGAGGGCATGATGCGCGAAGGACGCGAGCACGCGAAAATCGCGCCGCACATCGTCGTGAAGCTCCCGAGCACCCCCGCCGGACTCAAGGCGTGCAAGGCTTTCAGCGACGAAGACATCAAGACCAACATGACGCTGTGTTTCCAGACCCTGCAGGCCATGATGGTCGCAAAGGCCGGCGCTTTTCTGGTCAGCCCGTTCATCGGCCGACTCGATGACATCGGCGAAGACGGCATGGAACTCATCCGCCAGATTCGCACGGTCTACGACAACTACGGCTTCCGCACAAAGATCCTCGCGGCGAGCGTGCGCCACACGAATCACCTCCTCCACTGCGCCCTCTCGGGCGCGGATGTCGCGACCTGTCCGCTCAAGGTCATCACCGACTGCATGAAGCACCCGCTGACCGACATCGGCATCGAGAAGTTCCTCGCGGACTACAAGAAAGCCTTCGGGGAAATCACGCGCGCGTAACGGGGCGATGTTCGTTTCCAGGGGCGACATTCGTTTCCAGGGGCGATGTTCGTTTCCAGGGGCCATGTTCGTTTCCAGGGGGAATGTTCGTTTCCAGGGGCGACGTTCGCGGACTCACTTGCCCCTGGCTTCATTCCATCGCGCCTTCGGCGCTTGGGTTCACATTTTCCGGAGCGCCAACGGCGCGGTGCATTCCAGCCAGGTCCAAGGCGCTCTGCGCCGTCGGGCCTGGTGTGTTGGCGATATGCGCCGCGTCGGGCCTGGTAGGTTTTCGCCTTGCGCCGTCGGGCCTGGGAGGTTGGCGATATGCGCCGTCGCCCGGCTGGATTGACCGCATTTCTCCATCACTCGCATTCCACCCGTACACTCTTCCCATGCACAACGTTGAGTTCAAATGCGAACTGCGCGATCTTCCGCTCGCCAAATCGATCCTCAAAGCCAAGGGCGCGACCTTCATCGCCGAACTCAAGCAAACCGACACCTATTACCGCATTCCGTCCGGTCGCCTGAAGAAACGGGAATGCGAGGGCGAGCCTGTGGAGTATGTGCATTACGACCGCCCGAATCGGATCTTGCCGAAACTCAGCCACTTCACGATTTTCACGGAATCACAGGCGCTCGAGCGATTCGGACTCGCGCCACTGCCCGTGTGGGTTGTCGTTCGCAAGACGCGCGAGTTGTGGTTGTCGGGCAATACGCGCATTCATCTCGACCAAGTTGAGAACCTCGGAACTTATTTGGAATTCGAAGCGCTCGTGTGCCGCGACTTCAATGTCGCACGATGCCACGAAGCGATCGCCGAACTGCGCACCTTGCTGGGACCGGTGCTCGGCGGCGCGATCGATTGCTCCTACTCCGACATGCTCGCGCGGGAGCAGGAAACACAGGCCGAGTGACTTACTTGGCCTCGAGCGCTTTCTTCCATCCACCGACCATCCACGCCACATCCTTCGTCGGCGTCTTGCTGATCATCGCATCGAACTCGTTGATCGCGCGTTTGTCGCCAAGATCCACCAGCGACTGCCCGGCACCCATCCGAGTTCGCAGTTCATTCGAGTTCAACATCGCCACCAACGCCTGATACGCCAAATCAGGATCCGTTGACGCAAGCTTCACCACCACTCCCGCGGCATGCGCCCGTGTGCGTGGCAGGAAGCCTTCCTTGGTACACGAGATCGCCTTGACGAGCGACTCGCGCCCCCCAATCGCAACCAATGCATCAAGTCCGGCTTGTCGCAGTGCATCGTCCTGCCATTCCGTCGCCAATGCCGACTCGACAATCTGCGTCGACTCCCGCTGACCGAACGAAGGCAGCGCTCGAATCGCGGCCGCACGAACTTTGCCGCTCGCATCATCTCGCGCAATGTTCAACACGATCGGTCCGAACTTCGCGCCGCTCGCACTTGCGCGCTCCTTCATCGCATTGACAGCCGCCGTACGCAGTTGCCATGCATCGCTCTTGATTGCGATTCCGATCAGCGCATCATCGGACGCGCACGCGCTCACAAGTGACATCGACTCCGTACGAAGCTGAATGGATGCCCCACGATCATCGACATACTGCAACGCAACCGGCAGCGAAGCTTCGTCCTTTACAGCCACGAGCGCGCGAAGCGCCTGCACCTTCGCCGGCAATGTCGGCCCGCTTCGGACTTGGACTCTCCACGACTCGACGGGTTGCGATATGTTCTTCTCCGCGAGCAACGCCAACAGCGGATCAACGGCGACATACAGCGGCTTCGCCGCGCATGGAATCTTCGCTTCGCGCGAGCGCTCGCTCATCGCGACTCGCTCCATCGTCACGGATCCATCGGGATGCGCGATCGCGAGCGGCAGTGCGAACTCAAACGCCGGATTATCGCCATCGATCAATTGGGTCTGCTCAATCGATACCTCCACATGACCATCGGCCCAGGAGGTCTTGATGTTCAGCCGCGGGACGCCCGGCCTTTCAATCCACTGGCGGAAGAACTGATGCAAATCGCGACCGGAGACCTCCTCGAAGGCCTCCCGCAGATCGCTTGTTTCCATCGTCTTGAAAGCGCGTCGCTTGACATGCAACGCGATGCCCTTCTGAAACAACTCGTCGCCCAACGCAACGCGAAGCATGTGCAAGACACTCGCACCCTTGCCGTAGGGATTCGACGCTCGTCGGAAGACCTCCCACGGATGCGCGTACATCTTTGAACCCATGCCGCCGGCCATCGGCGCCATCGTGACATCCGCTTGAACGATGCCGTCAAACTGCCCTTGAACTGCGCCGAAATACGCATCGAGTCCGTCGCGCTTCTCGAACCACAGGTTCGTGAAGTAGGTCGCGAATCCTTCATTGAGCCAGATGTGTTCCCACGAGTTGCAGGTCAGCAAATCGCCGAACCACTGATGGGCGAGTTCATGCGCGATCAATCCTTGGGTCTCGCTGTCGTTGAGCGCTTCCTTGCGGATCAGCGAACTCTCGTGCAGTGTCGATGTCGAGGTGTTCTCCATGCCACCCGCACCGAAGTTCCACACGATGGACTGCGCGTATTGATCCCACGGATACTTTTGACCCGTGATGTTCTCAAAGAGGCGCATCATCTCCGGCGTGCGACCGAATGTCGCTTTGACCTCATGGCCGCGTCCGACCGGCGCGTACACGGGCATCGGCAACGAGGATGTTCCGACATCGACGATGTCGAACTTTCCGACGACCAGCGAGACAAGATAGTTCACATGAGTCTTATCTTGAAGCCAATGGAATCTCGCAACGCCGTCCTTTGTGGACTTCGAGACCAATCGGCCGTTGCTGAGCACTTCGTTGCCCGCGGGGACTTCAGCGATGATCTCCGTCATCAATCGCTCGTTCGGAAAATCGAGGCACGGGAACCAATATGAGTTTGTCTGCGGCTGTCCCTGTGTGTGTATCTGCGCCGGGCGACCGGGCCACGCCGGACTCTCCGTCGTCCAATGCAGCCCCGTCGAAGGATTGTCGACGATGTACTTCGTCACAATGTCCGTGCGCGAACCCGCTTTCAACATCGGGGAGAACATGATGCGGAGCTTTCCGTCCGCGTGTTCGAACTTCACATCGTGACCGTTCGCCGCGATCGACTCGATCTTCATCTCAACCGCATCGATCACGATCTCGCCGACCTCACGCGGCCCGATCGTCTCAACGGTCAGCGTCTGCACGCCGGTCATTCGCGGGACGTTCATGTCAGGGATCTTCAACTCAAGCCGCATCGAAACCGCATCCACGATCCGATGCGATGGATACTGCTTGAGGTTGCGCCCGGTCTCCACATCAAATGCGGGAGTCGTCGGACCGAACCACATCGCCTTGAAGTGCTCGCATTCACCGCCGCCCGAACCAAGCGCGGTTGCCGCGCACATCGCCGTCAACACCGCAATCGATGAAGTCCTCATCGCGCACCTCCGTCAACGAACTCCATCACCGCGTGCATGATGCCCAGTGCCCGAACTGACAATTCCCGCTTGAATCCATGCGTCGCAGCGGCGAACGCGTAACCACGAAGCTCCGGCAGATCCTTGAAGCGCAAGGCGGCATCCGCGAGGATCGTGCTTGCGCGCGGATCATCACTTTGCGCGATCGCCTCGGCGGCGAGCAACTGAGCGTAAACCGTCGGACCGCGCTCCAAATCCTCGATCCACATCGCAAGGGGCTTCACCACATTGGCCCGCGCGAACACATGAATCTCCGGATCGACCGTCACCTGCGTCGGCTTGGCCTTGAGCGCAAAGCTCTCGGCGACTTGCCTGGTGTCCATCGCGATGCGGCGCCACTCGACGGAGCCGTCCTCGAATCGAATGCGAATCGGCAACTCGAATGCGTATGCGGGATTGAGATAGTCGATCGTCTGTTTCTGCTCGATGTCAACGGTCAGTTGTTTCGTCGCATCGTTGAAATCGAGATTGATATCAAGCGTCGCCATTCCGGGTCGCATGACCCATTGATCAAAGAAGCGCTCGAGAGATTCACCGCTGGCTTCTTCGAGGGCGCGTCTGAAGTCATCGGTCTCGACAACGCCTGATTGCTTGTGTGCATCGATGTACGCCGCGGTGCCCTTGAGCATCGTCTCTTCGCCCAAGCGCTGACGCAACATGTGCAACACGATCGCGCCCTTGCTGTAGACATCATCGGTGCGCGAGAAGAGTTTGTCCGGATCCTCATAACGATTCGAAACCATGGCGATCGTCTTCGGATATGAAGCGCGATTTCGGCCGCGCTGAGCGCGCACGGAACTCAACACCGCACGCTGATACGCGCGTTGGGGATCCTGCCCCTGCTGCCGCGCGAGCTCCTGACGCCACAACGCTTCCGAGAAACTCGCCCAGCCTTCGTTGAGCCACAGATGCTCCCACGCCTCGCACGTCAGAAGATCGCCGAACCACTGATGCGCCAACTCGTGCGCGATGAGATCATCCTGATCACCCTCCGGATCCGCGACAACGGCATCGTACAGCGATGTCGCACTCGTGTTTTCCATGCCTCCCGCGGCGAAGTCCCTCACGCACGCCTGCGCATACTTATCCCACGGATACGGCTCATCGAACGCCCTCTCGAAGAACACCACCATGTCAGCCGTCCGCGCGAAGATCTTCTTTGCGTTCTCCTCGCGCCCGAAATCGACATACACAGGCATCCACAACTTCGGCGTCGCAGTTCCGGGTCCGCCCACGTCAAGCACGGCGAACTTGCCGACGACCAACGTCACCAGATAGTTCGGATGCGCTTGCTTTTGCAGCCAATGCCACTTCGTCCGTCCGTTCGACGAACTTTTGCTCACGAGCGAACCGTTCGACAGAACCTCGTAACCTTCCTCGACATCAACGATCAACTCGGTGCTCAGACGCTCGTTCGGGAAGTCATGACACACGAACCAGCGGCTGTTTTCGTCAGCCTGACCCTGACTGTGGATCTGCGGGAATCGACGAGTTTCGCTCTTGGCGGTCTCGCGGCCTTTTGACCAAGTCAGGCCCTCTCCTTTGTCACCCGAAAAATCCAGCGTGTACATAATCTCCAACTCGACCGTCTCCCCGATCTTCACATCGCGCGGCAATGTGATGTACACATCGGGCCGCTCCGCTTTGAACTCACACGCGGCGCGCTTTCCGCCTGCGATCAATGTGATCGATGAGATCTTCGGATTCTTCGCATTGAGCCGCAATTCCCGTCGCGCCGTTCCGATTGGTGTGAGACGCAATGTCTCAACCGCGCTCAACTCGGGCTTGAGCATGTCGGGAATCGTGAGTTCCAAACGCATATGGAGGTGATCGAATGGACGATCGGGCGGCCAATAGGCG
>JBKDPX010000224.1:0-2037 GCA_046342165.1 Phycisphaerales bacterium
ATCGATCGTGCTGTTGAGAGAGCCGACGCCGGGCGAAGTGATCAGCGAAGCGTGGGACGTCAAGCAGTTGACGGACGCAGGCTATCCCGTGGGTGAAGACGGCAAATTGATCGTGGGTGAGGCGCCAAAGGGTTCGCCGCAGGGTGCGAGAACGCGGCCCGTGAATGCGGACGGCGGGAGCAAGCCTACATCGAAGTGAACCAGATCCATGGGCTTTTCGTCAGTACGAGAGTCGGGCGCGTGGAGTGACCGCTTCGATGACGATGATCGTCCGGAGCAAGGGACGAGGAAGTGTTTCAAAGTCCGTGAGCAGGATTTCTCCGACCGTCGGCAACAGCGGCGGCGTTGGTCCGCGCACTTCAACCGCCGAAGGCGATTGCTCTTCAGCCCGATTCATCAGCACGATGGTCATCGATGGATTCAGATCGATGGAAAAGTCGAGCGTGCGGAAAAATCCGCCTTGTTCTTCAGGACGCACATCCCGCGAAGGCTCAAACGGATTTGAAGCGGCGGTCGTCATCAACGACGGATCGGCGTGCTGTAATGACAGATCCAATCGAATCGCGGGGCGTGGCGTTGCGTCTTCGGCGAGTTCACCCGGAACTCCGTAACAGCGCGCGAAGAGGCGCAGCATGCCGCCGGGAAGCGTCAGAATCTCATCTTCACGCTTCAGCCGTACATCACGGTCGGTAAACGGCCCTGAATAGATCGGTGTCGGCTTCAGCATCTCGCCGAAATGAAGGCGCTGCAACGGTCTGCATGGCCGGAACTGATTCAGTATCTCCGCGACTTGTTCCGTCGGCGCGACGAACAGTCGCACGCCATCCGCCATCCAGGCGTTGCGCGTGAACTCTGAAGGTGAATCACCGATCGTCGAGAGTGAATCGATGAGGCGATTGACTTCGGTCTCCGGATCATCGAGACGCCGGGAAAGCGGATCGCGCGTGTCGTAGACCAATGTCGTCAATCGAATGCCTGACGACTCGGAGCGTGGTTGAACGGGGTCTTGTGCGCGAGATCCATCGCCCGAACAACCGTTCAGCATCGCCGAAGTTGCCAGCGAAAGTACGAAGGCGATGATGCGATCGATGCGCATGCTCACACCGTATCGAATTCGTTGATGCGACGGATCAGCTTGTGGATGAGTCCGAACTTGTGGCGGGTGTGGTGAAACACCAGGCGCGGCAGTTCGAGATGATCATCCTCGCCGTCGAGCGGTCCTTGCAGACGGAATCCGCCGGCTTTGATCAATGACTTGAATTCGCTTTCGAGGATCGCCACATCCTCCGGACGCAGTTTCGCGCGCAGACGGATCACGAAATCGTCGCCGACATAGCGCGATGAGTGATAGTTGCGATAGAACTTCACGATGTAGCTCATCGCATCCACGGCGTCGGTGGCGATGTGATAGATTCCGGGATCTTCCTCGCTGATCCAGCCGCGGTTGAGCAGTTGCTTGCGAACCCACTCGTTCCAACTGGTCCAGTAGTCGCCGCCTTTTCCTTCGAGCGCGATGATCGGAACGGGAGTCGTCTTGCCCGTCTGCACGAGCGTCAAGGTTTCAAACGCCTCATCCAGCGTGCCGAATCCGCCGGGGAAGAGCGCGACGGCCTCGGCCTGACTGATGAACATCAACTTGCGCGTGAAGAAGTATCGGAAGTTGATCAGCTTCTCATCGCCTGCGATCACTTCGTTCGCGTTGGTTTCGAACGGCAGTCGGATCGCGACGCCGAAGCTCGACGAGCGGCCCGGACCGACATGACCGGCGCGCATGATGCCCATGCCCGCTCCCGTGATGACCATCCAGCCCGCCGCGGCCATGAGTTTGCTGAACTCGACGCACGCGGTGTAATCGGGATGGGTTTCGGGCGTACGCGCGGAACCGAAGATGGTGACCTTGTGCGGTTCGTGGTAGCGGCTGAAGACGCGATAGCCGTGTCGCATTTCCTTGACGGCGTTGGCGAAGAGTTTCAGTTCGCCCGTGTTTCGGCCGTCAGGAATCAGCTTGAGCGCGGTGATCATGAGGTCGCGCACGAG
>JBKDPX010000225.1:0-5204 GCA_046342165.1 Phycisphaerales bacterium
CGTCCCGCACGACCAAGCAAGTCGGCGAGCGTTCGTGCCAGATTCGATGCGGATCCGTAGGATTTGATCGCCGCGTCGAGCGATGTGTTCGCCTTCGCGGTCTCTCCGCAAGCCATGAGCGAAACGATCCGAGAAAGCGCGGGTTCCGGCACGTTCGGCGCCGCGCGTTCCCATGCGTCAATCGCGCCAAGCGCACGCTGATGTTCATTCGACGCTTGCAGACATTGCGCGAGCGCCGAGATGTAGCGCGTCACATCGGGACATTCCGCCAAGAGCGATTCAATCACGGGAACCGCTTGTGCGGCGCGTCCGGTCGTCATCAGCGCCATCGCGAGGTTGTAGCGAGACTCGCGCCTCGTCAACTCGACCATCCGGCGCTGATCCTCGCCGACATCAGGCATGTATCCCAGTTCGATCAGCTGACGCAACGCATCAGCCGCCTCAAATGGATCCTGCCTCATTTCCGCCGGATGCTCACCCGCATCGCCCGCTTCGGAATCCCAGCTCTCGATCGTGCCCGCTTGCGGCGCCGTCTCAAATGCCTCGGCGACGACGCGGCCATCCATGTCCTTGCCCATCGGCAATCCCAGCGCGGCGAGTGCGGTGGGGGCGATGTCGAGCAGTGTCGGCGCCGCGATCGTGTTTCCTGCGCGAAAGCCCGGTCCCGAGAATACGGCCACGCCAAATGTGCGATGCCATCGGCTTTCGAGCGCCGCGCGCTCTTCCTTGGTCACATCCAAAATCACGGGGCGCTCCGCACCGGAATGGAAGCCGTGATCGGAAACCAAAATCACGGTTGTGCCTTCGCCGCATGCGCCGAGCAACTCGCCGAGCATTCGGTCGTGCAGTCGATATGTGCGATCCATGACTTCGCCGTAGAGGCGCATGTCCGCCGCCGAAATGTGCGACATTTGGGGTGCGCGATACTCCATGAAGTGGTGGCCGATGGTGTCGATGGTGTCATGGAAGACCATCGCGCAATCCCATGCGCCGCCCCGGAGCGCTTCAACCGCCGCGCCGTGGAGCGACATCGCTCGTGAAAGCTCCTTCGCGAGCGTGCCCGGCCTTTTGTCTCGCTGTGAAGCGTCGGAAAGCAGCGGCAGGACCTCTCGTAACGCTTCGCGCGAAACGGCGGAGGGTGCGATGCGAGCAGTTGCGATTCGAGATTCGACTGACTCTTGGTCCTGCTTGGACTGCACGACCCCTTGCATGAGCGGCCATGCCTCGCCTGCAGCGGCGGGGGCGCCTTCACACAGCAAGTTGGAGACACAAGTACCGTTGATCGGCTCCGCGGGGTGAGAGGCATACCAGCCGACAGCATGGGTTCGCAGTCCGCGAAGCGTCAGGATGTTCCATAGTGCGCGTGTGCGACGCGTCGTGCTCGCGGAGACTCGAATCCCTTCGCCGGAAGGATTTGGCTCGACAAAGTTCAAAATGCCGTGCTTGTCCGCGGTTTTACCCGTCGCGATCGTCGACCACAAGATCGGCGAGAGTTTCGGCTCCAGCGTCCGCAGTTCAGCGCGAGTGCCGTTGGCGAGCAAGCGTGCCAGGTTTGGCATCAGTCCCTGCGCGAGCAAAGGATCGATCATCTGCCAGTCCGCGGCATCCCAGCCGAGCAAGAGCAGTCGAGTCGCGGGGCGATGAGACATCGATCGAAGATCCTTCGTCATGAGCGGGTCATGGTATCGCGCGTGCAAAACGAAGAAAGGGGCAGTCCGCTAGGACCGCCCCTTTGATTCTCATGTTCGAATCGATTCAGCGAATCGAATTCAGCGGCGACGACGACGACCCGCGATCGCGCCGGCAGCGCCGACGAGAGCGAGCGCGCCCGGAGCCGGAACCACGGTGATCGATGTCGCGGCAAGGTCCTCGTACGCGAGGAGCGTGATCGTGCGACTGGTGATCGTGGAGCCGACCGCCATCCTGCCGAAGCCGTAGTGCGTCAGACCATCAGCCGCCACGAAGCGGAAGCCGAAGTAGTTGTCTGCATTCAGCGACCAAGTGCCCGGGGCCGAGCCGACGACGACAGCGCCAGAGCCGAAGCTGCCTGAGGCGCCGACAACCGTGCCTTCAGCCAAGCTGCCGGCGGAACCCGTCGTGGCGCCGGGGAAGCGCATCATGCCCGTGCCCGTGGCGTTGAACCAGGTCAGCGAGGTCGCGGAGTAGGGGTTGATGTCCCAGCCGGCGACGACGGAGCCAGCCGAGCCGGTGGTCTGCGTCTGGACGTTGATGTACAGACCGTCGATGTTGGCGGGAATGACCAGGTTGCAGTTCCAGGTCACGACGGCGGCGTTGGCGACCGACGCGACGGCGACCGCCGCAGCGGCGACCATGTGCTTCTCAAGACGAACGTTCTTCATTTTTCTCTCTCCTCACAAGAAAACCACTCAAATACGCAACTTGGAGCATCTTCCACTTCGCAGTGGAAAAGCCCGCGAGGTGTTCACACACATGAACACCCGACCCGTTTCGTATGTTGAGGGAATGTCTCTCTTTCTCCTCACCATCCGGGAGATCACGCCCTTTTCACGGAGCGCTCTCCAAGGTTGGACGGAAGATAACCCCAATCCCGGGGGAACGCAAGGGGTGGGGCGCAAAAATCACCACCTTTTGTGGTTATAGGGCATGACTGTCCGAACCTGATGTCCATGCGTGCGTAGTCGGCGCGGGATGAAAGGCCTTTCGGGGGCTTCCCTGAACGCCGAGTCCGCCGACCGCCGATTGGATAGAGACACATGAATCCCGCAGGAATCACCATCGTGTCAGGTTTGCCGCGCTCGGGCACGAGCATGATGATGCAAATGATCGCGGCAGGCGGCATCGAGCCGCTGATTGATGGAGTTCGTGTCCCCGATCCCGACAATCCGAGGGGGTACTACGAGTTCGAGCGCGTGAAACAGATCAAGAGCGACAAGGCTTGGCTTGAAGACGCCAAAGGCCGCGTCGTCAAGATGGTGCACCTGCTGTTGCTCGATTTGCCGGTGATTGCAGGCGTGAATTACTCGATCGTCTTCATGCGGCGTGACTTGGATGAAGTGCTCGCGTCGCAAGCCGCGATGCTCAAGCGATTGGGAAGGCCTGCCGCACCCCTGCCCCCTGCGCAGCTCCAGGCCATTTATCTCAAGCAGATCGAACAGGTGTACGCACATGTGGCCTCGCGCGGCGACATGCGGATGATCGAAGTGCACTACAGGGATGTCGTCGGAGATCCCAAGACTCTTGCGGCGACTCTGAACGACTTCCTCGGCGCCTCGATGAACACACAGGCGATGGTCGCAGCCGTTGATCCCACGCTCTACCGCAACAAGGCGTGAATGGGTGTCGGGGTTGTCAGCTCCCTTCCCCGCGGTCCGGGTTGATTTGATTTGGCTTTTTAGCGATGCTCGTTATTCTGAGAATCGCCGTGAGTTCCCGTCGCCGATGGCGTTTGGGATATCGGACGGCCGCGCGGCGGTCGGTATCTATTGAGAAAGTTGGGAGTAAGAATGAGAAGTTTCAAAACTATGGCGGCCGCGCTCGTCTCGGTCACGGGATTGCCGCTGTGCGGCATCGCACAAGTCGTCGGTTCTGCGCCCGAGGCGGTGACCAAGATCGATTTGGCGACGGAATACGGAACCGCAGTGGCACCGATCCGCGCGGATCGTCCCGCAATCACCGACGAGGACATCACTCAGATGAAGCGCATCGGCCAGGACATGATCCTTGCCGATGTGATTGCTCGCGGTCCTGCTGTGGAGCGCGGCCGAACTCCAAACTACAACTACGTTCGTGGACAGGCGGTTCCGAAGCGTTTGCGCGGGGATGAAATCGGCCTGCGCATGCAGATCGTCGGCGCGCCTGAAGATGTCATTCGCGCCGGCGTCGATGCCGCGAAGGCTTCCGGTCTCCTCGTCGCTGCGGAAGGACACTGGGCGATCAACGACTGGGTCGTGGTCAAGCTCGTCAATCCCGCGGCCAACGCCGACGCGATGTACGCGATGATCGAGAACGTGATCAAGGTGCAGGGCGTGCGCGTCGCGGTGCCCGTGTTCCACAACGCCTTCATCAACGGCGGCTTCTACATGCCGACCGACGAAGTGCTCGCGCGAGTGAAAGAGGGCGCTGATGTTGATTCCACACTGCGCGCGCAAGCGCACGGCTTCGAGGTTTCGGATCCGAAACTCGGCGGCATCGAGCGTGCGGTGACGCTGCGAAGCTCGTTGCGCAACGGCTTCGAGATTCTGCGCCGCGCGAACGAACTTCAAGAGTCCGGTGAGTTCGAATGGTCGACGCCGGCGACGCTCGAGACGATGGAACAGCATGTGGTCACTCCGAACGATCCGCTGTTCATCGATAATCAGTGGGTGCACCGCAATACCGGTGTTCTCTGGTACAACGGCAGTAGTTTGATCTATAACGGAGAGCCCGATTTTGACATGGACACGGATCAGGCCTGGGACATCACCAGGGGCAAGAGCACCGTCGGCGTCCTGATTTTGGATTCCGGCATTCAGGTCAACCAGCCCGATTTGAATTGGGCGAACGGTCGTGATTTCACGACGGGTGCAGCCTCAGGCGTCGGTGACGGTTCGCCGGGCAATTCGTGCGACAATCACGGCACCGCAGTTGCGGGCTGTTCCGCCGCTTTCCACAACACAGTCGGCGTTGCGGGAACGTCGGGACTGGGAACTGTTTATAGCGGCAAGATCGGCACCCAAGTCGTGCCCTGCGGAAGCGCATTCTCGGCGTATTCCAATGCGTGGCTTGTCAATGCGCTGAACTGGGGACGCTCGCAGGGAATCAAAGTCACGAATGCTTCGATCGGCGTTTCGCAGGACTCCGCCGTCGAAACGGCGTACACCGACGGTTGGAACGCGGGCCAGTTGCACTTCGCTTCGGCCGGCAACAGCTCATCGAACGGATCCGCATTCCCCGGCTCTGCACCCAATACGATTTCCGTCATCGCCGTCGATGTCGATGGAACGATTTCGAGCTTCTCGAACTGGGGAGTCAACTGCGACTTGTGCGCGGGTGGAACCTTCGTGCTTACCACCGATCGCACGAGCACCGCCGGGTACAACAACACGTCTGGCACTGCTGGTGACACCACGTGGTTCAGCGGAACCTCCGCCGCCAGTCCGCTTGCCGCCGGTGTCGGCATGCTCTTCTTCAGCCAACACGGTTTCGCGACGCCGTCGCAGGCGCGCACCGCGATTTTCAACAGT
>JBKDPX010000226.1:0-14364 GCA_046342165.1 Phycisphaerales bacterium
ATGTCTTGCATTCGCGCAGGAACTGAAATCGGGCGAATCGATCGCGAGTCCGAATGCCGAGAGCCAACTCTGGCGTCTCTTCGTTGAATCAGCTGACATCTTCACGGGGCTGCTGCTCATCGGATCGATCACGGGCGTCACGATGATCGTCATGTGTTTGCTCGAAGTGCGCGAGAGCGCGTTCCTGCCGCAGGGCCTCGCCGGACGTTGCCTCGATCTCGCAAAAAGCGGACGAATGGACGCGCTAAACGAAGCGATCCGACGCAACGAGAGCTTTCTCGGCAAAGTCGTCCGCGCGAGCGCCGAACGAGTTCACATGGATCGCACCGCCATGCGCGAGGCAGCGGAACTGGTCGCGAGTGAAGAGTCCGCGCGCTGGTTCCGTCGCATCGATCTGCTCAACTCCATCGGCAACCTCGGCCCGCTCATCGGTCTGGCGGGAACCGTGTGGGGCATGATCCTCGCGTTCACCTCGCTGGGCGAACACGGCGGACAAGCCGGCCCCGCCGATCTTTCGCTCGGCATTTCCAAGGCGCTCTTCCACACCTTGCTCGGACTGTGCCTTGCGATTCCATGCTTGCTCTCGTACTCCATGCTCCGCAACCGCATCGATCGACTCTGCACCCGCGCGACCTTCGCGGCGTCCGAAGTCATCGAACAGATACCGTCGGGCTCCGCACGCTGACTCATGAGACTGCGCCGCACCCCACCACCGCCGCAGGGCAAACTCAACGTCACGCCGCTGATTGACGTGGTGATGTGTCTCATTATCTTTTATTTGATCGTCGGCAAACTCGCCGGCGATCGCAACGCCTCCGTGCAACTGCCGTCATCCGGACTCGGCGATGTCGCGGGACAAGGCTCCGGACTGGTCATCAATGTCGTGAAACTGAACGAACGCGCAAGCGTCGTCATCGACGGCGCCGAAGTCAAAGACGAATCGCTTCGCGATCTCCTGCGCGGACTCGGCCCCGACGGTGAAGTCACGATTCGCGCGGACCGCGCGCTTGCGTACGGCGAAGTCGGGCGCATCGTGGACGCGTGCCGCGAGGCGGGCCTCAAAAGCGTGAAACTCGCGGCGCAGAAGGGATCGGTGCGCTGATGCTCGATCGATCCAAGAGCGCATGGAACAACTACGAACGCCATCACGGGCCCAACATGACCCCGATGGTCGATGTGGTCATGGTGATCCTCATCTTCTTCATGGCGAGCACCGCGATGCTCGGTCCCGAGTGGCTGCTCAAATCGGGCGTGGCTCGCGCCGATGCGGGAACAAAGGCGGCTTCACCCGTCGATACCCGTCGCTTCGAATGTGTCTTGTTCACTTCCTCGAACGGCACCACGCGTGCGCGATTCCCGGATCGCGAAATCGCGCTTGATGCCTTCCGCGAAGACCTGATCGCCGCGGCAAAAGAAGTCGGACCGACGAACATCGTGGTCGTGCTGAATCCTGAATCAAACGTGAGCTACGACGACATCGTGGCGATACACGAATGGTGCGCGAAGGCGGGAGTCACGAAAATCGGACTCGGCCGCGCTCCGTGAACGATGCTCACATGCCCAGTTCGTCGGCCACCGCCTCGAGTGAACCTTCGGACGCCATCTGATCATCCATCGATGCACCGACAACCGGCGCTGAAGGTAACGGCTTTCCGCGTGAATCGGTAAGCGCGCGTCCCGACATCGTCTTGACGACGGCGACAGGATGCTTGAGCTCATGATTCTTCAGCGCAAGTTCAAGCGCATGACGCTGTGATTCCTCGATTTCATTCCACTTGCCGCGGCCGCGGCATTTGGGGAATCGTGAGCAACTCAGCCACGGGCCCTTGAGCCCGCCGCGCAGGTTGAGAGGCGCCTTACACGCGGGACACGGAAGTTCGGTGGCCATCGGCGGAACCGATGGCGCGGTCACTTTGCCCTTCTTATCAAGATTGAGCAGACCGTCACATGGCCGTTCCTTGTCGTTGTAACGACTGCAGCCCAGGAACGGGCCGAAGCGTCCGACGCGCTTGGTCATCGCGGACCCGCACTTGATGCAGGCGACATCCACGGTTTCCGCGGCCGGACGCGGCTTGCCGTCGCGATCAACCGGACTCGCGTAATCACAAGCGGGGTAGGTCGCGCAACTCAGGAATCGTCCGTTCTTGCCGAACTTGAAGACGGTGCCACTGCCGCACTTCGGGCAGGAGTACGGCGCGGGTGTCGACTCCGCCTTGGCGTGAACCAGATTGGTCTCGGCCTTGGCGAGAGAGTCTTTGAAAGGTCCGTAGAACTTCCGAAGCATCTCGATCCAGTCGAGATGTTCTTCCTCGATCTTGTCGAGTTCCTTCTCCATGTCGCGCGTGTAGCCGACATCCATGATTCCGGGGAACGCTTCGACGAGTTTGTCCGTCACGACCTCTCCGAGATCGGTGGCGTAGAACCGACGCTCCAACTGTTCGACGTACTTGCGATCCTGAATCACCGAGATGATCGAGGCGTACGTCGAGGGGCGTCCGATGCCTACGGACTCGAGCACTTTGATCAGCGAGGCTTCCGTGTAACGCGCCGGCGGCGATGTGAACTTCTGTTCGGGACGAAGCGCGATCGGCGCGAGCGCCGTTCCTTCGCCGATGGTCGGCAGCGTCTGTTCATCACCCGCACGAGGCACGCCCGAGACGCGGTAGTGACCGTCGAACACGAGCACGCGGCCCGTCGCGCGGAACGCGCACGCATCCGCCGTGACCCCGCCCTTGATCGTGATCGCGGTGGAGTCCCATTCCGCGTGCGTCATCTGACACGCGACGAATCGCTCCCAGATCAGCGTGTACAACTTGAACTGATCGTCATTGAGCGCCTTGCGAACTCTCGACGGCGGATACTCCAGCGACGTCGGACGAATGGCCTCGTGCGCCTCTTGCGCATCCTTGTTCGACGATGTGAAGAAGTTCGGCTTCTCGGGAAGATATCGATCGCCGTATGCGCGCTTGACGTGATCGCGGGCCATCGCGATCGCTTCGCCCGACAAGTGCGTCGAGTCGGTACGCATGTACGTGATCAGACCGACGGGGCCTTCGCCCGGCACATCCACACCCTCGTACAACTGCTGTGCGGCGCGCATCGTGCGCTGTGCGCCGAATCCAAGGCGCGTGCTCGCGGCCTGTTGTAATGTGGATGTAATAAACGGGGGAGCGGGCCGCGTCGTCGTCCGGCGCGTCTCGATTGCGACCACCTTGTACGTCGTCTTAGGATCAACGCGACCGGTAAGCGTGCGAACGAATCTCGCGGGGCCTTTGGCCTCCGGATCCTCTTTCAGCGTCGCGCTCAGATCAATCAGGCCCGTGGCGCTCGCGACTTCCGCGATCTTCGCCGACAGATCCTCGGGTTTGCTTGCGTTGCATCCCAATTCAAACTTTCGGCCGCCGACCTCGACCAACTCCGCGCGGAACGATGCGTTCTCCGAGAGGAACGCACTCACCGCGCGAACAGTCGGAGCGTTGCCCTTCTCATCGCGAGTGGCTTCGAACTTCGCAAGCGCTTCGCGGATCCCCGCGGCGCCGCCGATATCCGTCGTGAAAATGCCATCGACCGCCCAGTACTCATCCGGAATGAACGCTCGAATCTCACGTTCGCGCTCGACGACGAGTCGTACGGCAACCGATTGCACGCGCCCCGCGGAAAGTCCTCGCGCGACCTTCTTCCATAACAACGGAGAAACCTGATATCCGACGATGCGATCGAGGATGCGGCGCGCCTGTTGGGCGTTCACGCGATCCTCGTTGATCGGATGCGGGCTCTTGAACGCGCGCTCGATTTCGTTCTTCGTGATGGCCGGGAAGACCACGCGCCGCGCCTCGACGCTCTTGATGCCCAGCTCCTGCGCGAGATGCCACGCGATGGCTTCGCCTTCGCGATCCAAGTCCGTCGCGAACCAGATCTCATGTCCGTCGGCCTTGCATTCCTTCGCCGCGCGCTTCAAGTCCGAGATGACTTTGTCCTTGCCCTCGGAGATCTCGTACGTCGGTCGGAAATCGCGCTCAAGATCGACGCCCGGAACCGGACTCTTGACACCCTTAGGGTTGCGACTCGGCAAATCGCGAACATGACCGACGCTCGCGAGCACCAGATAGTCCTTACCCAAATACTTGTTGATCGTCTTGGCTTTGCTGGGAGACTCCACGATCACCAGGTGCTTGTTCTTACCGGCTCCCGCCGTGTACGCGGTGCTCGCCATTCGCCGCGGCGCGCGCCCCGTACGACCCTTCGCCGGCTTGGCTGTTGAGGCCTCCGCGGTCGCTTCCGCAACCGGAGTTTCTTTCTTCTTCGACTTGGCGGACGCTTTCTTGGCCATTGTTCAGCACACTCGGTCGGAGGACTCTAAATAAGGAATCCCATCGGGTTTCGAAGCTAGGAAAGCCCAACCCTTTCCGCGAGTCAAGCGCATATAGGTATATGTACGGTTTATTTTAGAGTCATGAAAGGATAAAGCCGCGTAATATCGGCACTGATCCCTTATCCTCCGGGCTTTTCCTCATGCCGCTCGTAGACCTGTGTCCATATCGACTGCAACTCGGCCTGCGTGAACGTTTCGCCGCACTCAGGGCAACATCCTTCGTCGGGCATCGCCGTCAGGTCATACTCGCATTTCGGACAGAACTTCCAGTTCGCGGCCCTGCCCGCGATCTTGCCGTCCATCAGAGCTTCCGAGAGTTTCACCGCTCCGATCGCCAGACTGATGCCGCTCAACCATGCGAGCGGAATGATCGGAACGACATACTTCGGCTGCATGCGTAGCCATGCCAGGCAGATCACGATCGTCGGTACGGTCACCAGAAACACCGACGCGCCCCATCGGATCATCGATCGCAGTCGTCGCTCCCGCGCCGTGATGCACGGAAGTTTGAAGAACACGCCATGCGACCAACGCGGCGGCATCTTGAACCGGGACATGTCAGATCACTCCGATATGTGACAACACGCGATCACACCAAGTTTCAGGCGACATTGTCGCCGGATCGATCCACAGTCCGCCCTTGATGAACTTCAAGCGTTTGATCCATGTGCGCTGCGCTTTGCCGAATTGACGCGTCTCGATCTTGATGCGCTCAACCGCATCCTCAAGTGAGAGATTCGGTGATTCCAAGAATCTCACGATTTGCTTATAACCCAGTGCTTCGCGCGCCTGATTAATCGCGGGAGGCTCGCACGCATTCAGCAGACCCTTGGCATGAAGCGCCCGAACCTCCTCCAGCAAGCCGCGCTTCATCATGTCCTTCAAGCGCGCATTGATGAGTGGATTCAATTGTTCAGCGCACCAATCCAGTCCGATCAAGGTGCAGTCGGTTCGAACGCTTTCCGCCCTGTCCCACTGCTGCTGATGCTCGGTGATCGGCTTTCCCGTCAATTCGAACACCTCAAGCGCTCGGATCGTGCGACGGATGTCATTGGGGTGCAATCTCGCCGCAGCCGGCGCATCGATGCGTTCGAGCATCGCCCGAAGTTCGTTCGGCGGCAGTGCTCGCAGTCGTTCGCGAACCGACTCATCTCCGGCCGGCCCCTCGAACATCCCCTCGACGAGAGACTTGATGTACAGGTGCGTTCCACCCACCACGACCGGCAATCCGCCTCGTCCGCGGATATCTTCGATCTTGGACTCAGCGGCATCGAGCCAATCAGCAAGCGTGAATCTCGTGCCCGGTTCGACCAGATCGATCAAATGATGCGGTACGCCGCGGCGCTCGGCTTCATCGGGCTTGGCGGTTCCGATGTCCATGCCTTTGTAGATCTGAAAGGCATCGGCGGTGACGATCTCAGCAGGGGTTCCGGAGCGGATGAGCGCGAGTGCGACATCGACGGCGAGCGCGGTTTTTCCGCCTGCTGTGGGGCCGATGATGACAGGGAATCGACACATGATCTGAGGTTCGGGGTTCGGAAGGTAACTCGGGTCTCCTACGATAGCCCGACATGCCCCTACCCCGCGTCGCCATTGTGGGCCGGCCTAACGCCGGCAAAAGCTCGCTGATGAACATGATCGCGGGAGAGAAGGTCTCGATCGTCGACCCGACCCCGGGTGTGACGCGCGACCGCGTGACCGCCATCGTCGAGATTCAGCCTCCCGTCAAGACATGGAAGCCCAAGGTCGTCGAGTTCATCGACACCGGCGGTTTCGGCGTGTATGTCGAAGAAGGCGGTCGCTTCGATGAAGTCGGCGCGGACTTGGCGACGCTGACGGACGACATCGAAAGCCAGATCGCACGCGCCGTTTCGGATGCGGATCTGATTCTCTTCGCCGTCGACGTGCAAGGCGGCATCACGCCGATCGATCGTGAGATCGCTCGAATGTTGCGTGAACGCCGGCTGGGACCCGGCGGCAAGCGTCGCAAGAACGAAGGCAAGAAAAAAGCACCGGAGCGCGAGCCCGCGCCGGTGCACATCGTCGCGACCAAGTGCGACGGACCGAAGTGGGAACTGCACATCTCCGAACTGAGCAACCTCGGATTCGGCGAACCGCTCGCATGCTCCGCGCGCACCAACTACTTCCGCCGCGAGTTCATGGAGCGCATCTACGAGATGCTTCCGGAAGCAGGCGAAGAAGAGCCCACGCCGACGGCGGATCTGATGCTTGCGATCGTGGGCAAGCGAAACGCGGGCAAGAGCACGCTGGTGAACACGCTCGCAGGCGAGCCGCGCATGATCGTCAGCGAAATCGCGGGAACCACTCGCGATGCGGTTGACGTGCGATTCGAGTTCGACGGCAAATCGATGGTCGCCATCGATACCGCGGGTCTGCGTCGCAAGCGTTCATTCCAGAACATGATCGAACACTTCGCGTTCGATCGCGTGCAACGCTCGATCGATCGCTCGGACGTGATCTTCCTGTTGCTCGATGCGACCGACAAGATCAGTCAGGTCGACGAACATCTCGCGCAACTTTGCGTGAAGAGCTTCAAGCCCGTCGTGATCGTCGTCAACAAGTGGGACGCCGTCGAAGGTCGCGCCGATGATCGCGGTCGCCCGGTGACACCGGGCCGCTACGAGGAATACATCCGAGGCGAACTCAAGGGCCTCTCGTTCGCACCCATCGCGTTCATCTCCGGCGAACACGGTCGCAACGTCAAAGCCTCGGTGCAACTCGCGTTCGAACTCAAGGAACAGGCCGGATCTCGCGTCACCACGGGCAAGCTGAACCGCATGATCCGCAAGATCATCGAGACCCGCGGCCCCACCGACGAGGTCGGTACGCAGGCGAAGGTCTACTACGTCGCGCAAACCGGCGTGAGCCCGCCGACGATCACGCTCGTGGTCAACAAGCCCGACTTGTTCCGCCCGAACTACCTGCGATTCCTGATGAATCGCTTCCGCGAGGAACTCCCCTTCACCGAAGTGCCGATCCGCATCGTGATCCGCGCGCGTCGACAGAAGGAAGACGACTTCCATGTCCCCGAGGGCGCACTCGCCGACAAGGGTCCGCGTCGCATCGCTCGCGGCCGTCCGGGTGCATCCTCCAAGCCGACCAAGCCGAAATCCGAGAAGGAGTTCGGCGACGAAATGCTCGACGACGAACACTCGACGCCCGTCGATCTGGATATGTTCAGCGACGACGCCGAGGATTACTTCGAAGACGACGAGTCCTGATCATTCATGCTTCGCATCGCGCTTCAGATGCTGTTCGGCGACCGCACGAAATACGTGACGCTCGTGCTCAGCCTCGCGTTCGCCACGCTGCTCATCAATCAGCAGGGTGCGATCTTTCTCGGTCTGCTCAATCAAGCCACCGGCCTCCTGCAGAACGTCCATCAACCCGATCTCTGGGTCGTCGATCCCGCCACGCAGTGGGTCGCCGAACTTCGGCCGCTCTCCAACCGCAAACTCGATCGCATTCGCGGCGTTGACGGTGTCGAATGGGCCGAACCGCTCTTCAACAACTACGCCGTCTGCGAACTTTCAGACAACACCTACAAACGATGCCAGATCATCGGCCTCCCCAAGACAACGCTCGCGGGCCGACCGCCGGAACTCCTCCGCGGCAACATCGATGACCTTCGTCTTCCCGACGCGATCCTGATCGAAGACCGCTCTCGCGCGAAACTCGGCGACGTCGACATCGGCGATGTTCTGAAGATCAACGATCAACGCGCGGTCATCGTCGGCGTGTGCAAGGCCAAACAAGGCTTCGAATCCAACGCCATGATCTACACGACGTTCGACAACGCGATGCGCTACACACCCGTCGGCCGCGAGAAAATCAGCTATGTCATCGTCAAAGTGCGCGATGGATTCCCGATCGACGAAGTGCGCCGCAACATCGACCAACTCGGCGATGTCGCGGCGCTCACGCGCGAAGAGTTTCGCCAACGCAGCATCAAGTTCGTCGTCGTGTTTACCGGAATCGGCGTCAATTTCGGAATCACGATCGCGCTGGGCTTTGTCGTCGGCCTGTTGCTGAGCGCATCGGTCTTCTATCAGTTTACATTGGAAAACATGCGCCACTTCGCCGTGCTTAAAGCCATGGGCGCGCGTGCGGGAACGCTCGTGATGATGGTGATCGCGCAGGCGCTCACCGTCGGCGTCGTCGGCTACGGCATGGGTGTCGGACTCGCGGGAGTCTTCACCATCGTCATGTCGAAGGTACAAGCGCAACTCTCGACGTACTACCCCTGGCAACTCATGATCGGCAGTTTCGGCGCCACCTTGCTCACGATCATGCTCGGCAGTGTGCTGAGCATTCGCAAAGTGATCAAAGTGCAACCGGGCGTCGTCTTCTCGTCGTGATCGTCCGTCTTATTGAAGGTTCGCTCATCATGACCAAGTGGATCACCGTCATTCTCAGCATCGCCGGACTCTGCGCGGGTGCGGTCGCCGTGTCGCGCAGTAAGGTCGTGCCTCCTCAGGTGCCACTCGCACGCGAGGCGAGCATCAATCCGTTCGGCAAGGGCATCGCGGCGCTCGGGATCATCGAACCCGCAGGCCGCATGGTGTCGGTGAGCGTGCCCGAACCCGGACTCGTCACCGAAGTGCTCGTGCAAGTCGGTGATGTCGTCAAGCAAGGTCAGCCCTTGCTCAAACTCGATTCGCGCAAACTGGAATCCGAATTGGAAACTGCGCGCGCTTGGATTCCGCTCGCGGAAGCCGAGATCGCACGATGGCGCTCGTTGCCCCGCGCGGAGGATCTCCCGCCGCTTCGCGCCTTGATTCAAGCCAAAAAAGCCGAACTCGCGGAAAAGCAGATTCAACTTCGAATCAACGAAGATGCGTTTGCACGCGGCGCGGCGACGGAACGAGATGTCGCCATCCGCCGCGCGCTGATGGAAGCCGCGGAAGCCGATCTCGCGCGTGCGCAAGCCGACTACGACAAGATGGTTGCCGGCGGCTGGAAGCCGGATCTCGACCTGCTCATCGCATCGCTGGAACAGCGCAAATCCGAAGTTCGTTCGCTCGAACTCCTGATCGATCGACTGACGGTGCGCGCGCCGCGGGATGGCACCGTCCTGCGGCGCCAAATCGAAGCCGGCGAGTACGCAAGCGCGGATCCCGCACGGATCAATCTGCTGCTCGGCGATCTCTCGACTTTGCATGTGCGCGCGCAAGTCGATGAAGAGGACATCGCACTGCTCGCTTCAGGCGACACCGCCTCCATCCGCGCGATGGCGCGCACGCGAGGCGTCGTCGCGAAGGACATGGAGTTGCGCGTGATCCGCATCGAACCCTTCGCCCGCGGCAAGACCGTGCTCTCGGGCGAAAACGCCGAACGCGTCGACACCCGCGTGATCGATGTGCTTCTGCAGTTCACCGCGCCGCCCGCGGTTCCGCTGTATCCGGGTCAGGCCGTGGACGTCTTCATCGAGAAGTGAACCACCTTCTCGCGTGCGGTTTATTCCTCATCCGCACGCAGTTTCGAAACGACTGAAAAGTCTTCGAGTGTTGTCGTGTCCTGCGTGATCTTCTCGACACCCGATGCAACATCTCGTAATAACCGACGCATGATCTTTCCGCTTCGCGTCTTGGGCAAGCCCTCCGCGAAACGAATCTGCTCCGGTCTCGCAAGCGCGCCGACTTCCTTCGCCACGTGCGCTCCGAGTTCCTTCTTGAGCGCATCGTCAGGACTGCGGCCGTTGGCCTTCAACCATGCCGGCTTCAGCGTAACGAACGCGACGATCGCGTTGCCCTTGATGTCGTGCGGAATCCCCACCACCGCCGCCTCCGCGACCGCGGGATGGCTCACCACCGCGCTCTCGACTTCCATCGTGCCCAGCAGGTGTCCCGACACTTTGATCACATCATCGATGCGACCTTGGATCCAGAAATATCCGTCGGGATCACGACGCGCACCGTCCGCTGAGAAGTAGTACGGCTGACCGGTCACGGGATCCTTCACGCGGCCCCAGTAGTTGCTGATGAATCGCTCGCGATTGCCGTACACGCCGCGGAGCATTCCGGGCCATGGCTTGCGAATGACGAACAACCCGCCTTGATCGGCGCCGAGCTCCTGGCCCTCCTCATTCACGATCGCCGCATCGATGCCGACCATCGGCATGGTGCAACTGCCGGGCTTGGCCGCAATGGCGCCGGGGAGCGGCGTGACGACGTGTCCGCCGGTTTCAGTCTGCCAATAGGTATCAACGATCGGGCAACGCTCGCCGCCGATGTGCTTGTGATACCACATCCACGCTTCGGGATTGATCGGCTCGCCGACGCTTCCCAGCACGCGCAGACTCGACATGTCGTGCTTGGCCGGAAGCTCATCGCCCCACTTCATGAACGTGCGAATCGCCGTCGGCGCCGTGTAGAACTGCGTGACGCGATGCCGCGCGATGATGTCCCAGAATCGATCGTTCGCCGGGAAGTTCGGCGCGCCCTCGTACATCAATGTCGGCACGCGATTCATCAACAGTCCGTACAGCACATAACTGTGTCCCGTGACCCAGCCGACGTCCGCACTGCACCAGAAAATCTGACCCGCACCCGGCGTGAGATTGAAAGTCAGCTTCGCGGTCGTCTTCACGTAGGTCAGATATCCGCCCGTGGTGTGCATGATCCCCTTGGGCTTGCCCGTCGAACCGCTCGTGTAGAGCAGAAACAGCATGTCTTCGCTGTCCATCGGCTCGCACGCGCGCGATGTTCCCTGCTTCGCCACCGTCTCATGCCACCAATGAAGCTTCGTCGATCCCGCTGCGGGCAGTTCCGTATGCCCGGTTCGCTTCAACACGAGCACATGTTCGATCTTGTGGTTCTGAGTTTCAAGCGCGACGCACGCCTCCGCCACGTTCTTCACGAGCGGCACCACGTCGCCGCGGCGATAACCGCCGTCAGCCGTGATAATCACCCTGCTCTTCGCATCGATCGCGCGCTCCGTGATCGCCGTGGGAGCGAAGCCGCCGAAAATCACCGAGTGCGCCGCGCCGATTCTCGCGCACGCCAGCACCGCGACCGCCAACTCGGGAACCATCGGCATGTACACCGTCACCACATCGCCCTTGCGTACACCCATCTGCTCGAGCGCCGCGGCACATCGCGCGGTCTCATCGCGCAATTGGCGATAGGTGATGCGACGAATCTCCGGCTTGCCTGAGGAATCAACGGGCTCACCTTCCCAAATGATCGCGACCTCATCTCCATGCCCCTCATCGACATGACGATCCGCACAGTTGTCGCACGCATTGAGTCGACCGCCGACGAACCACTTCGCGTCGGGCGCGTTCCATTCAAGAACGCGATCCCAGGAGCGTGACCATCGAAGTTGCTTGGCTTCCTCAGCCCAAAAAGACTCGGGTGATGCGACGCTCTTGGCATGCAGCGCCTTGTACGCCGCGAGGCCGTCAACGTGCCAGGATTCGAATCCGAGTTCGCGCGCGGGTCGAGGCGGGAAGATACGGGTTTCGTGAAGGAGATTATCGATCTTCTGGGTGTCGTGTGCCATGGGGAAGAGTGTACGTCTCTCTCCCCCGTTTGTGGACGCTCAACCCAGCTCGCGAATCGCATCGCCGATGGTTCGGCACGGGACGATCTCGACTCCCGACATCTTGCCCGCGGGCTGACCGTGCGGAACCAGAACCCGCTTGTATCCAAGCCTCGCCGCCTCGCGCACGCGTTGCTCCAACTGCGGAACATGGCGCACCTCGCCGCCGAGTCCGACTTCACCGACGGCGCAGGTCATCGGGGTAAGCGCGCGTCTGAAATGCGCTCCGGCGATCGCCAGCGTGAGCGCCAGATCCGAGGCGGGCTCCACTGCGCGGATGCCGCCGACCGACGACGCGAAAACGTCACGATCCGCAAGCCGCAACTCCGCATGCTGTTCGAGCACCGCGATGATCATCGCGAGCCTGTTGGCGTCAAGGCCGCTGCTCTTTCGCTTGGCGGCTCCGACGAATCCCGTCGCCGTCAACGCCTGAAGTTCGACCAGCACACATCGCGTACCCGTCAACAAAGGACACACGACACTGCCGGGCCTCGGATCGCCCGCGCCTGACGCCGCCGCGACTCCCGCACCTTCCGGCACTTCGCGCAACCCGGCGCCCGTCATTTCAAATAATCCGAGTTCTAATGTCGTGCCGAATCGATTCTTGATCGCCCGCACGATGCGATGACTGTGATACCGATCGCCCTCGAAGTACAGCACCGCATCGACGAGGTGTTCGAGCAAGCGCGGACCGGCGAGCACGCCGTCCTTGGTGACATGACCCACAAGCACGATCGCCACGCCGCTCAGTTTCGCGAGATACACAAGCTCCGAACAGCACCGACGCAGTTGCGTGATGCTGCCCGGGGATGCGGGAACATCCGCCTTGTAGATCATCTGCACCGAATCGATCAGCACGATCTTCGGCGCGACCTTTCGAATCTGCTCCACGATGCGCGCGAGGTTCGTGTCCGAAAGCAGATATAAGTTCTTCGGTTCTTTTTTCGCACCCGCGGCTTCGAGTCTCTGCGCGCGAAGGCGCACCTGCTCGGCGCTCTCCTCGCTCGATACATAAAGCACCCGCGAACCCGATCCCGCCCACGCCTGCGCCGCCTGCAACAACAACGTGCTCTTGCCGATCCCCGGTTCGCCACCCACCAGCACCGCGGAGCCTTGCACCAATCCTCCGCCCAACACGCGATCGAATTCACCGATCCCGCTCGTGAGCCTTTGCACCGGTCCGCTCGACTCCCCCACTTCGCTCATCGGCACCGCGACGGGTGAACCGGCAACCACGGCCATCGCCACCGCTCCATCCGCGATCGCTCCCGCCGCCGCGGCGAGACCCAAATGCGGATCCTTCCCCGCGCCGGGATCCGAGAGCGTCTGCTCCAATGAATCCCATGCGTTGCAATCGGGACACTTCCCGCACCAACGATGGTGCGCGCTTCCGCACGCGCGGCAGAGAAACACGATGCGAGCCTTGGCCATGCGCCCATCATACGGTGTTTGTTCGTACGCCGCACGCTTGAACCCTCCCGCCTCACTACGCTCTGAAGACGATGAAGCCAAACGGGCGTGAAAAGCCGCAGGAAAAGCCGCCGCGCAGTCTGAAAAGACGAGTGGTCGGGTACGCCGCGCTTCTCGCAATCGTAGTTGTTTCCTACGCCCTTCTGACCCGCTCGTTCATCGTCCGCAACCTCGCGATGGCGGCGCTCTCAAGCGCAACGGGCACGACCGCTTCGTGCGCGAGTGTCGTCGCCTCCGCGTCGGGTGAAATCGTGATCGAAGGCTTGGTGCTTGAATCCGAAGAGGCGAAAGGCCCCGCATCCCGCGTCTTCGAAGCTTCGAAGATCCGGATCGACGCGGCGATGCTCTCACTCCTGACGAACACTCCCGAGATCCGCGCGATTGAACTCGACGCCCCGGTCATTCGCATCAGCCAATCTCTTTCGACCGAGCGACTGAACCTTCCGAAGATCTCAGGCACGACGCAGGACGCGAAACCCGTGTATCCCACTCGACTGCCGAAGATCAGCGTGCGTTCTGGGACGATCGAACTCGGAGAGCATGATCTTCCGGGTTCCGTCGAAGGCTATCGCGCGCTCAAGCACATCGATGTGGACGGATTCGTCGGCGCGACCGACGGAACAAACGGCGCCAGCGTCATTACATTTCATAATATCAGCGCCGCCGGCGGCGATCTCGAGGTCCGCGCGACATTCACAGGGGAAGCCGTCGGGGTGAAGATCGGCGACATCGATCTCGGCAAAGTCGATCTCGCATCGCTCCCCAAGCCCGTTCGCGAAGTTGTGTCGGAGTTGTAACTCACCGGACTGATCACGGGTGTCGAATTCACATACGGATTGGACGGCGAGTCCAGCGCGAATGCGCAACTCATCAACGGCGGAGCAACTCTGCCGCGCGAAGTTCAACCGATCGATGATGACAAAGGCGGACTGATTCCACCTCCCGCTGAATTGGCGGGT
>JBKDPX010000227.1:0-1458 GCA_046342165.1 Phycisphaerales bacterium
ACGGATCGGATATCGCTGTTGCGCAGCGCCGGTTTCACCGTGCGACTCGATGAATCCGTTCTTCCTGAGGTCATGCTGTATCGGTTCGCCATGGCGCCGCGCACGCTGTTCAAGGGCGTCCGACAGCTGCGCGTCGGCGAACGCCTTCGAGTGCGAGTGGCCCCTGGCAAAGTCGAAAGTGAAACACTTGAGATCTTCACGCCACGCGCGGCTGAGAAGTGTCCCGACGACATCGTCGATCGATTGGTCACATCGCTGAGGTTGGCTCACGCGGATTACGGAATCGAGTCTTCGAAGTTCGGGACGATGTTGTCGGGCGGGTTGGATTCATCGATCCTTACCGTGATAGCCCGCGAGATGTTCGGGAACACGCATACGTACTCATGTTCGTACGGAATCGAGTCCGCAGACGCCGACACCGAATTGCGATATGCGCGGACCGCGGCGGAATGGATCGGCACATGGCATCATGTGCACACGCCGACGAGGGCGCAGTTCCTTCATGGCATTCTCGACAGCGCGCTCGCCTCCGAACAGTGTGCCTTGCACTTGCAGACCGGCCTTCTCGCGTCGGTTCTCAAGCATGAACTCGCGTCCGCTGGCGTCAAGGTGTGGACCTGCGGCGAGGGTGCGGACGGTGCTTTCGGCGGACGCGTTCAGCGCATGGCCCTGTGGCTGCAGGATCGCGCCGTGGCTCGCTCACTGCTTGGAACGTCGCTCGCGAAATCACTGCTCTCCTTCGTCTCCTTCCACACCAATCGCGGCGGCCTTCTCGCCGATGTCGCGGGTCGTCGCATCGGCGATGGCACGCCCGTCGATGATCCGCGCAACATCCTGTGGTCATCCGCCATCTTCGGCGACCGCAAGTGGGTGAAATCGCGGCTCAAGGGGGACACTCTCGCGTGCCGCATGGAATGCCTCGGCGCATTCACGCGCGAAAAGCAGATCGATCAGTTGTTATATGTCAATCTCCACGGCGAGGTCGCGGAAACGCAGGCCGTCTGGGCCGCCATCAGTGAGGTCGTCGGCGTCGAAGCCGTCTTCCCGTACACGAATCCGCGCTTTGTCTCCGAGGTTGCCAATATTCCCTGGCCCGTCCGCCTGGAAACGCCCAAGGGACTTCTTCGCTCCGCGGCGTTGAAACTCGGTGTCGATCGTCGCATCGTCGAACGCCCGAAATCATCTTTCGATGTTCGGCCCGAGTTCTACGGACCCGAAGGCAGCATTCTTGAACCGCTGGTGCGCCTCGCCGCTCCCGCGTTCGGCCCCGAATTGATGAGCGAGTTGAGATCGGGCAACGTCTTCAAGGCCCAGATGCTGTACACCGCGATCAGCATCGGCATCCTCCGCCGTCACTTCGAATCCGGCGATTGCGCCGCGACGCTGCACGAGGAACTCGACCGTCATCTCGGCGCGAATCGCTGATGTCCGCCGACTTTCGCATGTGTGACAACCCGT
>JBKDPX010000228.1:0-12633 GCA_046342165.1 Phycisphaerales bacterium
GCCGCGCTCGCCGTAGCCCAGCGCCGCTGGGATGGTGAGTCGACGCACACCGCCGACCTTCATTCCAGGCACACCCTTTTGCCAACCGGCGATGACACCGGAGAGCGGGAAGGCGACGGGTTCGCCGCGCTGGAAGGAGGAATCGAAGACCTTGCCGTCAGCCTTGAGCGTGCCGTGGTAGTGTGCAACGACCGCGCCGCCGGGTTCAACCTGGTAGCCGTCACCGATCTTGATGTCCTCGATGATCAAGCCGCCCTCAAGTTCAAGGGTGTTGAGCGCCGGACCGTCGGGAACGGGGACACCCTGAGGCTCGGGTTGCGCCGGCGGGGGCGTCGCCCCTTCTTGAGCGCGGGCGAAGGACGGAATGGCCGCGAGTGCCAAACCAAGAACCACGTACATACATATCGATGTCATGTTTGAGAATAGACCTTTCCCCTGATCGGGGCATGAATTGCGCACGGTTTTCCTTTCAAATTGAATGAGAACGCAGATCGGATTCGGTTATTGCGCCTCGGTTTTGGGGTCTTGTCCCGAGGGCATATCGACCGGAGGCAGGGGCTTTTGGTTATCCACGTCGATCGAACGCCAGTGCATCATGTCGAACTCGATGATGACTCGTTGGTTGACGGGGTGGAACTTGCCGAGTCCCTTCGCCAACGCGAATTCTTTGGGCACCTCGATGCGACGCTTGCCGCCGGGCTTCATGCCTTCGAGCGCGAAATCCATGGGTTGGTATTCGCCGTGGACCCAGATGTACGGGTTCTTCGGGTCGAGCGCACCTTCAAGAATCTTCCCCTGTGCATCGGTGATCTTGAATGTCCCGATGGTGACGAAACGTCCGACGAGCGGGTCCCCGGTGCCGACGACGACATCATCGATGCGCACCATGTCGTGAGCTTCGACGAGGAAGACCACATCCGCATCGGGCGGTACGACCATCGCCTTGCCCTTCTCCTGCTTCAAGCCCGTGGGACCGAACGCGAGTGCGGAGGGAATCGTGATTCGACGCATGCCGCCCAGTCGCATGCCCGGAACGCCCGCCCGCATGCCTTTGATGGCGTTGCGAAGCTCCATCGGCATCGGTTGACCGATGGCGTAGGTGGAGCGAAACTCCTTGCCGTCGGCTTTGAGCCTCGCGCTGTAGTCCATCACGATCTGCGCGTCCTTCGGGACTTCGGGGCCTGTACCGATGCGAAGATCCTCCACGATCAACCCGCCCTCGAGTTCCTGTCGCTGCAGGATCGGGCCTTTGGGGTCGGGAGAAGGATGAACCGGGGGCGGCGCGTCGACGGTCGGCGGGACCGGTTGCGGGGCTACCGGCTGTGGTTGCACCTGCGCGAATGTTTGGCCGACACAGGCGATCAGTGTGAATATCGCGGGGAGGGTTCGTCGCTGCATGTGGGACACTCTCATGTTCACTTCGACGCGTCCGGGCCCTCGGCGGTTCCGCGTTTACTCTTCATCATCCGACGGCGGGAGGGCGCAATGGCCGCCGTTCTTCTCGTGATAGTCCTGGTGGTACTCCTCCGCAGGCCAGAACTTCCCCGCCTCAGAGGCTGTCTTGACCTCCGTGACGATCGGGGATCGTTGATATCGGGCCTTTTGGCCCAGTTCCTTGATGTAGGCCTTGGCCTCGGCGAGCTGGGTCTCGTCCGAAGCGTAAATCGCTGAGCGATATTGAGTTCCGATGTCCGGCCCCTGGCGGTTGAGCGTTGTGCCGTCGTGATACTTAAAGAACAAACGCAGCAGTTCGCGATAGGTGATCACGTTGGGATCGAATGTCACCATCACGGTCTCCGCATGACCGGTCTCGGTGTAACACACCTGCTTGTACGTCGGATTCTCGGTGGCGCCGCCCATGTACCCGCTCACGGAGTTGATCACCCCCGGCGTCTGCTGAAAGCGGTCCTCGACGCCCCAGAAACATCCGCCGGCGAAGTACGCGGTCTGCATCGCAACGGGTTTCATCGGAAGCTGTGCCTCCTTGTCGTAAAACTCGAGCGACACCGAGTTCACGCAGTAACGAAGTCCCGTGGGCTCCGGACCGTCCTCGAACACATGACCCAAGTGCGCGTCACAGCGCTTGCACAGAATTTCGATCCGCGACATGCCGTACGAGACATCCTTCTTGTATGCCATGTGATCAAGATCGACGGGACGGAAGAAACTCGGCCAACCCGTGCCCGAGTGAAACTTGTGGCCGGATGAAAACAGCGGCAACTCGCACAGACGGCAGACATATGTTCCGTCTTTCTTGTTATCCGTCAGATTGCCGCAGAACGCCGGCTCCGTTCCCTTGTTCAGAATCACCTTCGCCTCGTCGGGCTTCAGCTTCTTTGCGAGTTCATCGATGCGCTCCTGCGTGAGCGGCGTGATGTCGTACCCCGACCTCGAACGCTTGGGTTTGTTCTCCATCTCTTCCTTCATTTCCTTCGGTTCGATGTTCACGCGAACGCTTTCTGTGCCGCCGTCTTCCGGCTGGTGCGCCATGGCCCAATACGAACCCGTCGCCGCCGCGAACAGTCCGAAGCCCAAACAAGCCAAAAGTCCGAACGTGCGTTTCATGACATGCTCCATCGCGTGTGCGAAGAGTTCGCGCGATCAACCGTTTAGGATGCCTCGCGCACCCGTTTCCGTCCGCCGCCGTTCCGGGTTCGGCGTCCTTTAGCCCCGGCGCTTCACGCTCGTGATCACCACGGGCTTCAGCGGGACATTCTCAAACGAGCCATCATCCACTTTGATGTCAGGTCGCGGGCCTGTTTCGCCCGTCCGAATCGCTTCCACCGCGTCAAATCCGTCAATCACCTTGCCGAAGACCGCGTAGCCCGCATTCCCCGTCTTCTCGCGTGCGGTATCGAGTTTCACATTCGCCGCGACGTTGATGTAAAACTCGCGCGTCGCCGAGTCCGGATCCGTCTCCCGCGCCATCGCGATCGTCCACTTCTCGTTCTTCAGGCCGTTCGTCCATTCGTTCTTGATCGGTTTATCCGGGCGCCCCGCCGCGGCATCCACCTTCGCGCGCTCCACGAACTCCGGCGTCCATCCTCCGCCTTGAACCACGAAGGTCGGAATCACGCGATGAAAGATCGTGCCGTCGTAGTGACCGGCGTCCGCGTGCCGCAGAAAATTCTCGACCGAGATCGGCGCGCGGATCGCATCCAGTTCCAGCGTGATCGTCCCCGCGGTCGTCCGCATCTCGACCACCGGATGACCCGCATCGGAGGTGTTCGTCGCCGCACAGCCTGCGTCCATCGACATCAATCCACACAACATCCCGCGCATGATCAGGGTTCTCATGGGTGAAGCATATCGGCCGGTCGCATGCGCGCGCACTACCATCGATCGTGCGCGAATTCACGCCATTTCAGGTCGAGGCGCCCTTCAAGCCCACGGGAGATCAGCCCGCGGCGATCGCGCAGCTCACGCAGGAACTCAAATCCGGCGCCCGCGCTTCCTGCCTGCTTGGCGCGACGGGCACGGGCAAGACGTTCACGATGGCCAACGTCATCGCGAATCTCGGCAAACCCGCGCTCATCATCAGTCACAACAAAACGCTCGCCGCGCAACTCTTCGAGGAACTGCGCGAGTTTCTTCCGAAGAACAGCGTCAACTACTTCGTCAGTTATTATGATTACTATCAACCCGAGGCGTACATCCCCTCGCGCGACATCTACATCGAAAAAGACAGCAGTCGAAACGATGATCTGGATCAGTTGAGACTCGCCGCGACGAGCAACATTCTCTCGCGCCGCGACACCGTCGTCGTCGCGAGCGTGTCGTGCATCTTCGGACTGGGTTCGCCCGAGGCGTACGGCGAAAAGGTGCTGACGATCACGCGCGGCGGCATGGTCAATCGCCGCGATCTTCTGCTCGCCCTCAACGCGATGCAGTATCAGCGCAGTGAGATCGAGTGGAAGCGCGGCTTGTTCCGCGTGCGGGGCGATGCGCTTGAAATCTGGCCCGCATACGAGAAGTTCGCCGTGCGCATCGAACTCTTCGGCGATGAGATCGAACGCATCGAACTTCTCAACCCCACCAGCGGCGAGATTCTCGCGCAAGAGCGACAGTTCTTCCTCTTCCCCGCCGTGCACTACGTCATGCCCGAAGAGCGCTTGCAAGCGGCGCTTGAACAAATCCGCGCGGAACTCGATGCGCGAGTCCTTGAGCTTCGACACCAAGGAAAGCTACTCGAAGCGCAGCGATTGATCAGTCGCACCAAGTACGACCTCGAACTGCTCGCCGAAACGGGCATGTGTCCCGGCATCGAGAACTACTCGCGATTCATGGACGGTCGCAGTCCGGGCGAGAGACCGTTCTGCTTGATGGACTATTTCGACTACGCGCCGACCGCAAGCGGGGTCATGAATCCCGACGCTTCGCAAGACGCCATCCGCCAAAGCCGTCGCAACTTCCGCGATTGGCTCCTCATCATCGATGAGTCGCACGTCACACTGCCGCAGATCCGCGCCATGTTCAACGGCGATCGCGCGCGCAAGACGGTGCTTGTCGATCACGGCTTCCGCTTGCCCAGCGCCCTCGACAACCGCCCGCTTCGTTTCGAGGAGTTCGAATCGATCGTTCCGCAGTGCTTGTACGTCTCCGCGACGCCCGGGCCGTACGAACTCGAGCGCACCGGCGGTGTCGTCGCCGAACAAGTCATCCGCCCGACGGGTTTGCTCGACCCCGAAGTCGAAATCCGTCCGACCAAGGGACAAGTGCCCGATCTGCTCGCCGCGGCGCAGGAACGAGTCGCCAAGGGTGATCGCGTGCTGGTCACAGCGCTCACCAAGCGACTCTGCGAGGATCTTGCGTCGTTCCTCGACGAAAAGGGTCTGCGCGTTCGTTACTTGCACAGCGACATCGAAACGCTCGATCGTCTGCAGATTCTGACCGATCTTCGTCTGGGCAACTTCGATGTGCTCGTGGGTGTGAATCTGCTGCGTGAAGGCTTGGATCTGCCCGAAGTCTCGCTGGTGTGCATCCTCGATGCGGACAAGGAGGGTTTCCTGCGTTCGCCGACGAGTTTGATTCAGCAGATGGGGCGCGCCGCGCGAAACGTGAACGCGCGCGTCATCATGTACGCGGATCAGATGACGCCCGCGATGCGCGCGGCGATCGAAGAAACCGAACGCCGACGCGCCAAGCAGATCGCGTACAACCAGGCCAACGGCATCGTTCCGACGACGATCAAGAAAGCCATTCGCAAGGGCATGGAAACAGAACTCGCGGCGCGAAAAAAAGCGCGTGAGAGCGCGGAGATCACGGCGCCCGAAGTGGAGATCGATCAACTCATCGCGGTGACGCGCGAAGAGATGCTCGGCGCCGCGGAGTCGCTGGATTTCGAGCAAGCCGCGATGTTGAGGGATCACCTGCAGAAACTCGAGAAACAGCGCGAGGAAATCCTCAAGACAGGCGGTTCGACGAAGGTGAAACCCGTGAAGCCAGGGACGGGCGCGGGATCTTCGCGCAAGCCCAAAGGCACGCCGGGCATGCCGGGAACCAGACCCGGACGCAAAGGCGGTCAAGGGCGTGGCGGCTGAGACTTCGCTATCGTTGAGGCGTGAACAGAGCTTGTGTCCGCGATATCCGAGAGCTGAAGGAATCGATGCTTCCCCCGCGCGCGAACGAGGGGCGCACGCGCGTGTTGTTTCTGTCATCGACGGCGCAAGGGTTTCTGACCTACGAGCGTGAGCTGCGCAAGCGAACCGAAATGCGCGACGACATCGATGCGGTGCACATCGCGCTTGTTCCCAATCGCTTGATGAAGTTGATCGGTATCCGCATTCCGGGAATCGGCAAGTGGGACTATCAGCCGTATCGATACATGCGCATGTGGTCCGCGCGGATTTCGTCGTGGTTCGAAACCGTGATCGATCCCGCACGCTTTGACATCGTGCATGTGACGACGGAGAACAACGCCTTGGCGTTGCCGGCGATCGCGAAGAAAAGCGGAATCCCGTACAGCGTCTACATCGATGCCACGACATCGCAGTTTTGCGGCGATTTCGGATACAACCGACTCACGGGCGCGCCCGTGATCGCCTGCGAGCGCGACATCTACGCCAACGCCGCGTTCGTCGCGTGCATGAGCGAGTGGGCGCGTACGAGCGTGATCCGCGACTACGGCGTCGATGAATCCCGCGCGGTGCTCGTGAGATCGGCGGTGGACTTGCCGAAACTCGGCGCCGATCGACGAACGAGCGACGGACTCGTGAAGCTCGTGTACGTGGGCAACGATTGGAACCGCAAGGGCGGCGGGCGAATCCTGCGCTGGCATCAGGAGCATTTCGCGGATCGCGCGGAGTTGCATCTGATCGGAAGAAGGATCCCCGCGGTCTCAGGTCGCAATGTGATCGTGCACGGACCGGTTGATCGCGATCGATTGATGAACGAGTTATTGCCGTCGATGGATGTCTTCGTGCTTCCCACGCGCGAGGACATGACGCCTTGGGTGATCATCGAAGCGCAGTCGATGCGGTTGCCCGTTGTGTCCAGTCGCGTCGGCGCGATCAGTGAAATGGTTGTGCACGGCGAAACCGGCTTGCTTGCACATCGAGATGACGATGCGATGTTCATCGCGCACATCAAGCGATTGATCGACGATGCGCAGCTGCGTCAAGCCATGAGCGCCGCGGCGCGCGCGCACGCTGAACGCGAGTTCTCGCCGGATCGTTGGTACGACGCACTGTTTGAACGATTGAAACTCGCCGCGAGGATGGAAGCATGAGGAGCGCAACATGACCAAGAAGCCCGACAACGCGGACGGATTTTCGGGTCCTGTGTTTCGCAGGCGCCTGGCGTATTACCTCGTGGGGTTGGCGATCGGCCTGTTCATGTTGGGTTTGCTGCACAAGGCGAAGTCGAACGCCGCAAAGCAGAGCGCGGAGTCGACGCAGTCGGAAGTCAACCCCAAGTAGCGTCCAGTAGCTTCGGCCCCCAGGCCGAAGAGTCGAGCGGGCCTCCGGCCCGCTTTTTCTTTTCCGCTTCTTCGGCTTTCAAAGTGGCTTTGGCCTCCGGCCAAAGGGTGCTCGCGGGCGTCCCGCCCGCGTCTGCGGTACAGCGAAAAACGAAAAGCGAAAACATCGAGTCCGCCATGTCTTCATTTTCGTTTTGCCTTCATGCACAGTCCTAAGAACAAAAACAAGACGCGGGCGGGACGCCCGCGAGCACTCTTCGGCCGGGAGGCCGAAGCCACTGAGCCCAAGCCACGAAGCCACTGCCACCACTGATCCCAACGAAAAACCCCCGCCGAAGGGCGGGGGTTTTGATCATCCTGACAACAGGCGTTACTTCTGCTCGGGCGTCGGCGCTTCGAACGTCGAAGACGCTTCGTGGATCCGATCGCGCTGCAACAGGGAGTCGCGGCCTTCGTCCTTGGGCTGCTCGGTCGGACGACCGAACATCATGAAGCTGCCGAATCCGCCGCCGCCGTTGGCGATGTACTGCGCATCCAGAGCCTTCTCGATGCGAATCTTCGCTTCGCTCAAGTGCGCGAAGCTGTATGCGTCCATGTTACCCTGCTGATCGCCCTTCTCACCCAACAACTTGGTGAGTCGGCCGTTCAGCGCACGCAACTTCGAGATCGCGAGATTCGACACGGGCTTCGAAGCCTCGCCGCCGCCGCCCGACATCGCCAGATCGATCATGCGATCGAGGTGCTCACGCTGCAGGTTGCGGCGCAGGCTGGAGATGTACGGCTGACGCACTGAAGATGAGGAGTCGGGCTTCTTATCAAGCTCGCTCCACACCGCCGCCGTGATCGTGTCGATCAACTCAGGAAGCGTCAAGGCGTCCTGATCCGACGGCACGCGGAACTCGTTGTCGAACACGCGACGCGCGGTCGTCGGGTTCAGCAACATCGTCATGACCGATGACTGAATGCCCGCGATGCGATCGTGGATCGGCCACGCGTTCTCTTCACCGTTCTCGCGGCCGCCGCCGTCGAGCCAGCGATCAACCGTCATCTTCTCGAGCAAAGCCGGAGTCAAACCGAACGCCTCGTCATAGAACGAATTCTCGATACACCATTTCAAGGCTTCCCGCTGCTGCGCCGCGGGAACCACTGTCACGGGATTCGGCGCATCCGGATCGCCCTTCTTCGCGCGACTCACATGCACGCCGCCCACCCAACTCGACATCATCGAGAGACCGCGCGTCTGCATGCCAAGCGTCATCGTGTAGCCGCGGCGTGCCTTCGACCAGCTCTCGCCGTCTTTGACGAACTTGTCGAGCAAGCGGCCGCGGTGATAGCGCGCCATCTCCATCTGATCCTTCGCGTAACTGATCGGATCCTTCGCGAAGTCGTAGCGTCGGATCAACGGATCGCCGTTGCCCACATCTTCGTCGGTTCCGTACGCGAGTTCGGCCTGCGTGTTCTTCTTCAACACTTCCTTCAGATCGCCCGTGCCGTAACCGTACTCGATCACCCAGTAGTCGTACGCACCGACATCGATCATCGTCAGATCGCCCGCGAGCTTGCCGTCGCGAACAGTCATGTTCGCCGCGGTGTAGTCCATCACCGATGCAGTGAAGGGCTTCTTGCCTTTGACCTCATCCGAGTTGATTTGATCAAAGGTGTACAAGCCCGATGCGCGGAAGTTGTGACGCAGTCCCAGCGTGTGTCCGACTTCGTGCGCCGCCAGATCGCGCATCAACGGTCCGATGAACCACTCCGGAACTCCGTCCAGCAGATCCGGCTTGGGCTTCTTCTCACCGTCTTTTTCATCCGCGCGCGCCGGGTCGAGCGCGGCAAGTTCCTCTTCGGTAAACATGTCCATCGACATGCGCATCAGCGCCACGTCAAAGGCTTTGCCCGACGCCGCGAGACACAGCCCGTTGCGCTGGCTGAGTCGATTGGCCAGACCGCTGTATTCGCTCTGGCCGAGCATGTTCGGATCGTCCTGCTTCTGCAGCGTCGGATCAAACAGCGCGATGGGGTGGCCGCCGTACGCAAGCACGCCGCGGCGCGCGCGCTGTGCGAGGAGATAAACGCTCTTGGCCGGATCGGCCAGTCGGATGCGCGGATCCCACTGCGGGTTCTTATCGAGCCACGCGAGCGTCTCCGGTCCCATGCCTTCCATCGCGAGTTCCGGCATCACTTCGTTGAACTGTGTCCAGAAGTGACGGATCCATCCGTCCGTCAACACGATGTCCGCGTCAAGGATCTGACCGGTCATCGGGTTCACGCGGCTCGGCCCGATCGCCGTGCCGATGTCGTTGGCGAGCCAACGGATGAAGTTGTACCGCACATCCTCGGGATCCTTCTCCATGTGCGCGCCCGTCTCTTCGTCCTGCTGATAGACCTCGATCGCGTCGAGGATCCCGACCTTCGCGAACGCCTTGTTCCAGTCAAGCAACGCCTGACGGATCCAGCGGCGATAGCGAACGGGCACGGTGTGCTCGATGTAGAAGACGATCGGTTCCTTCGGCGGGCTCAGGCTCAGCTTCGCGTCGCGCTTTTGCAGATCCCAGCGATTGATGTAACGAACCCACTTCTCTTTTTCAGTCGACTTGCCCAAATCGCGATAGACCGTCGTGAAGTAACCGACGCGCTCGTCGGCCTCGCGCGGCTGATAGCCGCCGCCCTGCTCCATCAAGCTGATGGAGTAGTGGAATTCCTTCATGCGTCCGCCGGCGGTGGGCATCTCATATGAGATTTCGATATTCTTAGGAAACGCCTTCGCGCTCTTGAGGGAGCTGAGGCGCGGATTGGCGCCCGAGGCGCCGCTGCTCATGTAGCCGCCGGTGCCGAAGAAGGTCGTCACGCGCCCCGCGAGCAGTTCCTTCATGTCGATCACGGGTTGGTTGTTGGGACCCATCGCGATGATCGGCACATCGAGGATCACGCGATCGGTGAACAGACGCTTGACGCTCGACTTGCTCTCCTGATCACCGGTCGAACGCGTGCCGAGTTCCGGCTCCATCAACAGCAGACGATTGTCCTGGCGCTTCCAGTAGACGTACATATCGCCCTGTTGAAGTCCCGCGTACTCCTCGCCGCTGGCGACGGTGAGCGAGATGAAGTGCTTCTGGCCCTCGTAGCCGCGAGGCAACTCGGCGAGCAGCGAACCGTCCTTGGACTTGGACCACAGGTGATAGAACGAGGCGCCGTCCGCGGTCGAGATGACCTTCTCATACCCCTTGCTGACATCCGCGAAGGGACGCATGTCATCCTGCGCTTGCACGCTTGCGGGCAGACCGGCCGCCGCGATCAGCGTCGCCGCGATGAGCGCTCGAACGCCCTTGCCACCGCCGAACATTCCGTTGCAAAAACCTGCCATCGGCATTCTCCTGATCGGTGTGTCGGCGGCGGTGTGTACGTGTGCCGGCGCCGATGACCATTGACAACCCATGCCGCGAGTACGCGGCCCGTTTTCATCGGTTCGCCGCAGCGTTTCTCTGCGATGATCCGAAGTTCACGAATGTACCCGAAACCCGGAATCCGTGAACGGCGGGATCCCCGGGTCTCACCTTCATTCTGATGCCTGTCAGGGAACTGTCCGTCACGATGCCGAAAGGTTCATCACCCACGGAACCATGGTCAGGATGCAGAACACGGTCGCGCTGATCTGCATCGGCAGGTCGCGGCTCAGGATCTCCGTCGGATCGTCATACTTGCCCGTTTCAAGCAGCACGATCGATCGCAGAATCCCGTACACAGCCGGAATCGTCGTGAACCACAGCATGTTGAACCCGGCCTCGAGACCGGGAAGCGCTTTGGTGTAGTCCGAGTGCCTGGACTCCACATATCCCGCGTAGGTCACCATCAACGCGACGCCCGTCACCACGGTCGCCATGCGCAACAGTTCATCCGTGTACTTGGCTTGTACCGCGCGAATCGCACCCGCGTCCTCCACGGTGCGTCGCTCGCCCAACCGCTTGCCGAATGCCAAAAACATCGCGAAAAACAGCGTGCAATTCAAAAGCCATGTGCTTGGCGAAACGCCCGCCGCCGCACAGCCGCCGAGCACCCGCAGAACGAATCCGCCCGATAGAGACACCACGTCCGCGATCACCATGTGCTTCAGTCGCACCGAGTACGACACCACATTGACCGTGTAAATCGCAACGATCCCCGCCACCCACCACATCGCAGGCAGTCCGATGAACGCACAACTCCCCGCCGCCAGTCCGGCAAGTACCACCGCGATGAATCCCGCGGCTTTGGTGGACACTTCCCCGCTCGCGATCGGTCGCTTGCACTTGCGCGGATGCAGTCGATCCGACTCCACATCCATCAGATCGTTCACGATGTAACACGCCGAACTGGCAAGTGCGAACGCGATCGCGGCAAACAACGCCGGAATCAACGCATCCTTCGGACTCAACTGCCGACTCGGATCGCCAAGGGCGTACAGCGGCCCCACGAGCACGAACGCGCTCTTGAGCCAATGCTTGGGGCGAAGAAGTCTCAGCGTGGCAACAAGCGCCATGGTGTGTTTATCGGCTGAGCAGGGGGTCGGTTCGTAGTCACGCAACCGAATTTGTCATGCGACCTAAAGCCTTGCGCGCCATGCGGTTGAGAATCATGAAGATGGCGAAGAACAACGCAAAGCTGATCACGATCGTCCAAACACCCTTGCCGGCGCTGTCCAGTTCAGTCGCGGCTTTGACCTTCGATGCCGCCAGGGCCACCAGGTAGGTTCGAGGCGCCATGCCGATCGCCGTCGCGATGATGTAAATGAAGAACGGAACCCGCAGACTGCTCAGAACCAGATTCGTCAATGCGAATGGCGAATTGGGAGGAAGTCGAAGAAGGCTCACGATGGCCAATGTCTTGATCGAAGAGACGCCATTGCCTTGACCCAAGATCGCATCGCGAACAGCCTTCCATTTCGGCTGTTCCTCCAGAATTCGCTCGACCCTCGCTCCGCCGGCGAGTGAACCCGTCAGATACCCGATCGCGCTGCCCAGCGTGAATCCGCCGATCGCACCCAGAAACCCATGCTCCGCGCCGAACACCCAGCCGCCGAGCACCGCAAGTGAGTAGGTCGGCAACAACGCCAGACCCGCGGCGAGCGCGAAGCCACCCGCGTAGATCCAGATCGCTTGATCGCCGAATGTCTCCAGCCAAGTTCGAGCACGCTCGAGAGACGCGAGAATCAAAAAGCCGCCCAGGGCCGGCAATGTTGTCGCGATGATCGCCATCGGACCGGCAGGGCCGAGCTTCTTGAACAATGAACCGATGCCGGGTTCGGCAGAATGTGCCATTGGAATTCCTGAATCTATCCTCTAAAATGCTAACAAAACACAAACAAAATCACAAGAATTGATTTTACAATTGCATCAATTGCATCCACCCAGTTAGAGTTATCGAACGAGGATCATGTTCCGCGACATAAGTGTCGGTGTTGAATCGGTCGGAATGTTGGCCGATTTCGCGGGATGAGTCATGATAAACGGATTAAGCGGCGGATTCCGTCCGGCGCGAATTCGAAGGAGAAGAGAGATGAAGAACCTCACGGCTTTGTTGGCGGTTTTGGGTTGCACCGGCGGCGCCTTCGCGCAATCGCTCGGCTACACCGTTGTCTACACGGACCAAATCAGCGACACGATCGGCTCGGTGAGCTCGATCGGTGTCAAGACAACGCACTTCGACTTCCGTTCCATCATGAGTGACAACGAGGCACGCCT
>JBKDPX010000229.1:0-887 GCA_046342165.1 Phycisphaerales bacterium
CTGATCGTGGTCGGATTCCGCGAGTGATCTCAAGACGGGAGTTCTCGATGGCGAGCATTCTGGTCATCGGTCCGCACCCGGACGATCAGGAAATCGGCATGGGCGGCACGATCGCTCTGCTTGCGTCCCAGGGACACGACATCGTGTTGTTGGATATGACCGATGGTTGTCCGACACCCGTTGGAGATCGGGATACGCGACTGTCCGAGGCCGCCGCGGCCACTCGCGAACTCGCGGGAGACACCGGGCGCGTGAGGCGTCTGCTGTTGGATCTGCCCAATCGCAAGGTGACCCACACGATCGAAACTCGCCACATGGTGGCGGGCGTCATTCGCGCGATACAAGCCGACATCTTGTTTATGCCGCATCCGGAGGACGCGCACCCGGATCACATCGCCGTCACGCGCATCGCGGAGGATGCGCGCTTTGACGCGAAGCTTACGAAAGTCGACATGCCCGTGCCTCCCGGCTTCGACGGGATCGGCCCGCCCAAGCATGCGTCGCGAGTGATCTACTATTACTGCTCTCACTTACGCAGTGTTCCGAATCCGAGTTTCATCGTTGACACCTCGGCGTTCGCACGCCATAAACGATGCGCGATCGAGTGTTACCGCTCTCAATTCGAATTGAATCCACGCAACAGCGGGTTCCCGGAGCGCATGAGCGCGCAGGATGCCTACTTCGGTTCACGCATCGGCGCCGCCGCCGGTGAACCGTTCTTCGTAAAAGAACCCCTGGGCCTATCCTCATTGAACGGCGTGATCTGATTCGGATTCTTTTTCACCTTTCGCAAGCCCATGACTCCCACCGCGGAACTCCTGCTGCCCGAAGTGCTCGAGTTGATCGACGAAGGGCGCTTCACGGAGTTGCGGGAATGTCTGCACGAA
>JBKDPX010000230.1:0-1899 GCA_046342165.1 Phycisphaerales bacterium
GGGTACACACAAGCCGATCTCGACGGAGTCACCGCCGTCACAACCATCGGCGTGAATGTCGCCAACGCAAATGGAGTGCACTGTGTCACAGCCGCCGGAAATGAAGGCCACGACGCCGATCCTCTCACCAGCACCATCATCGCCCCCGCGGACGCGCCGCGCGTCATCACCTGCGGCGCCGTCGACATCAACGGCAATATCGCAGGATTCAGCAGCAGCGGTCCGACGGCTGACGGGCGCATCAAACCCGAGATTCTCGCATGTGGCGTAAACACACAAGTGATCTCATCGCGCACCGTCGACACCTATGGACAAGTGAGCGGTACATCACTCTCGACGCCTCTCGTCGCCGCGGCGGTCGCTTGCCTGATCGAAGCGCATCCGGGTTGGACAGTTGACCAAATGCGCCGCGCAATCACGCTCACGGCGTCGGACTGGGCCGCCAGCGGCACGACCGATCCGCTCAACATTCGAGGCTACGGCATCATCAACGCGCTCGCCGCGCTGAACGGCGTCTGCCCCGCCGACGTCAACGCTGACGGCGGCGTCGACGGCGATGACGTGATCGTGTTTTTCGCTCGTTGGGACGCGAATCAAGCCGATTTCGACGGATCGGGCGGTACCGATGGCGACGATGTGATCGCCTTCTTCGCACGCTGGGACGCCGGCTGCTGAAGTCCGAGCGCAACTGTTCTCACCTGTAATGCTCCGCACCGATTCTGACATGCGCGGCTCGTGCAAAAGTCGCACTCGCCACGACCGACACTCGGCCTGAGCAAAGCCGCGAGCGTCTTGGATTTCAATGTCTCTTCAGCCACCTGCGCCAAACCGTCGAGCGTTGCGTGCAGCGAACACAAATGATCCGAATGCTCCGGTAGCGAGAGTGGACATCTCTCAATTCGCGGAAATGGTTCGAGAGCCGTCACAATGTCAAACATCGTGACCTCTTCCGGCCTGCGCGCCATCAAGAAACCCCCGCTCGGTCCGCGTTGCGAAGTCACGACCCCGGCCCTCACCAAACTGTTGAGCACCTTCGACATGTAGCCTGCCGGCACATGCGTCGCGGCTGCAACCCGCTCTGCCGTAGCGGGTTCCGTTGGCGACGCGCTCAGCCAAAGCGCAGCGCGCAACCCGTATTCGACCGTCTTTGAGAACATGCCGCAGGCCCTTCCGGCGCTGATTCCGCGCCCATTCCGCCACCCCTCAAAATCCCCTATTCGATTCCTGATGCCCCGGTTGAAGCACAGCCGAGATACGGATATAGATATCGGCAAATAGGTTCAAATCAAGCAGGGAGCCCGAATTCCAATGGAAAACCCCCGATTCAGCCCACTCACACCCGAATCTCATGCCGCCGATGATGTCGTTCGCTTCGATGAGGCGATCGTTCGAAAGTTCCTCACCGCCATGGTTGTTTGGGGCGTGGTAGGAATGCTCGTCGGGGTCATCGTCGCCATCCAAATGGCGCTCCCGAACCTGATCACGAAGGTCCCCGGCCTCGCCTGGCTCTCATTCCTGTACGAAACATCGTTCCTCAACTTCGGTCGCCTCCGCCCCCTTCACACCAACGCCGTCATCTTCGCCTTTGCCGGCAACGCTGTCTTCGCGGCGGTGTACTACTCGACTCAGCGCCTCTGCAAGGCTCGCATGTGGAGTGACAAACTCAGCAACCTCCATTTCTGGGGTTGGCAGGCGATCATCGTCGCCGCGGCATTGACGCTTCCGCTCGGCTTCACCCAGGGCAAGGAGTACGCGGAACTCGAGTGGCCGATCGATCTCATGATCGCGGTCGTCTGGCTCGGATTCTTCGGCGTCAACTTCTTCATGACGCTGATCAATCGCCGCGAGCGTCACATGTACGTCGCGCTGTGGTTCTACATCGCGACGATCGTCACCGTC
>JBKDPX010000231.1:0-6991 GCA_046342165.1 Phycisphaerales bacterium
AGCGTGAGTCCGCTCACGTGGAGCCATGCGACATTTGTCATCGTGGTGATGGAATACCTCGAGAAGCTGGATCATCTGCGTCAACAGCGACGTCTGGGAGTTGCGAATCAAGTCCAAACGCCGGTGAACCACCACGGATAAGGCCGAAAAAAAGCCCCGATCATCGATCGGGGCTTCGCAAGATCAATTCGAGAATGATCAGACGATCGTGATACCTCCGATTTCGAATGTGTTGTTGGCGGTCGAAGTCTCCGCAAATCCCGCAGCAGTCGCACGAACCACGATCGTGTAGGCGCCGGCGGACACCGAGTCAGGAACGCGCAGGGTGAGTCCCGAGAAGACCGTCTGCCTCGCCGGCTTGAGATCGATTCGTTTGATCATCGACGAACTGATCGCCGTCTCAACGCCTTCGGCGTCTCGGAGCGAGAACGTCAATGTGACGCTTCCCTTTGCGTTCACGTTGCCGAGATTCACCAAGGTGAGCGAGCCTCGGGCGCTGTCACCGGGATCCGCGGGAGCGGTGAATGACGTCGAACCGGCTGAAATCGAGAGATCAACGAACGGGGCGGAGATGACCACTTCCTGATCCGTGATGATCTCATTGTTTGATTCATCGAGCTCGGAGATTTGAGCGCGCGAATCGAGCTTGAAGACCAACCGGTACGCGCCGGCCGGCGTGTCGGTGGGCACATCGATCGAAATCGACGCCGACTTGCCTCTGAACAGATCCCCCGACGACAACGACTCGATTTTTTCGCGGCTGATCGCGATGTCGCCGCCGCCGCCGACCGGTCGCAAGAAGGCCTGAACGGCCGATTTCACGCCGGAGGCGAATCGATCGACTCCTTCATTACGATAAGTGATGTTCGCCGACCCTCGATTGCGCATGCCCGCGACGAACGAAGTACCGAAGTTGAGGCGGGTGACCTCGCCGGCGAGATCGTAAGAACCGACATCGATGCTTGCGCCTCGAATTGAGGACTTGTTGTTCGACTCGTTCGTTTCGTTGGATGAAGAGCCGTCGTCAACCACTGCGTACAAGCGATATGAGCCGGGGGTGAGGTCCGTCGGCATCACGAAGTCCATCCTGCGGCTCAACGTCTGACCGGCGCTCAGCGCACCGACACGCAGTTCCCGGAGAAGTCGATCTTCGGAGGGATCGGTCGTGTCATCACTCGATGCATACAGACGCACCGTCGAGGAACGGCCCTTGCCGCCGCTGTTACTGACATTGACAAAGACGCTTTCGGAATTGCCGGACCGGAAGTTGTCGTCGCCCGGTTCCAATTTCAATCCGACGGAGAGATCCGGAAGTCCGACCGGCAATCCGGCCTGCGACACCAACGTCACCGAGACGGCGCCGCTGTCATTGTTGGTTTCTGATGATTCCGAAATGCGCCCGGCACTGTCGATGCGGGCGATCAGCCACATGGCGTCGACGTCGAGCGAGGATGGCACGATGAACTCCACGTCCTCAAGCTCGCTTTCGCCGGCATCAATCGAGGAAATCGAACGAGTGCGCAGCACGAGGTCCGAATCATCGAACACGGCGTCAGCCGACAACACCAGTCGAACCTCGCAAGGCACGACGGTATCGACAGCACCGAGGTTGGACACCAAGATCGATGCGCGAGCCTGTCGACCGCGCACCAAGTTGCCGCCCTGTGAGGGTGACGTGATTGACACGATCAAATCGGAACCGGTCGACGGCCCCGCGGCGCCGGAACTTCTCACGAACTCAACCGCGACCGCCTCGGAGACGTTGTTGGTTTCGTCTGTCTCGTCGATCGATCCGGGTTGATCGATCGCCGCGATGAGGTTGTAGTTGCCGGCAATCAACGTTGAGGGAACGCGAAACTCGATGTCTTCGATTTCGGATTCGAATGCGCCATGCAACGTCACCGTGCGTGTGCCGAGCAGGAGATCCTGTGAGGCATCGAGTGCGGCATCCGACGAGCAATACAACGAGATCACAACGCGGGGATCGATTCGATTCGCACTCAGATTGCGCGCATTGACGTAAACCCGTTGTTCGCGACCGATCGTAAACGTCGAGTTCGCTGCCGTTGTGATCGAGATGGTCGCATCGACCGGTCCTGTTCCGCCGGAAGGCGAGTCATCATCATCCCAATCGTCCCCTCCGGAATCATCGCCGCCGCCCGAGTCGTCACCACCGCCGGTGTCGTCTCCGCCTCCGGTTCCCGCTCCGACTGTTACCGCAACACCTATCGAAAGGTTGTTGCCGGGAGCGGAGTCGAACACACCTGAAGCCGGAAGAATTCGGGCAAAGAGCGTGTATCCGCCCGGACCAAGCGTCCAGATGAAATCGAGATCCTTGTTCTCGACCTCTCCGATGTCGAGCGATGAGATCGTTCGAAAACCGACGAGCACGCTCGTGGATTCGTCAAACACCCCGTTCGACGCGGCCCAGATCTGGAGGGAGCAATCCTCCGCCTCTTCGGATCCGGCGTTCTCCACGAGCACATTCAAACTCACTTCGGAGCCGGCATTCCACACCAACCCACCCGGGGGCGAGACGATGGCCGCACCCAGATCGACCGCCAACAGACTCCGGTTTTCTAATGACTCGATGAACGTACGACCTTGGTAACGATGCATGAGCTCTCCTTGGCAATGTGATTGCACGAAACCGCCGCCCTCCGGATCATCCTATCCGATTTTCGGATTTCGATACGGAATTGCAATTCATTATTCAGGGAAATCCGGCTTTTCTGCCAATTCCCGATGTCCGGAATTCAAGCGATTCGTACTTCGCCCTTGCCCTTGGCGATCACGCCGATCTGGAAGACCCGCTCCCCTAACTTGGCGAGATGCTCGGCGATGGACTCCGCGAACTTCGGGCGGACGATCACGCAATAGCCGATTCCCAGATTGAAGACGCGATACATCTCCTCATCGCTGATGCCGCCGTGCTCTTGAAGGAATCCGAAAATCGGCGGACGCTCCCAGGAATTGAGATCGATCACGGCATCCAGATCCTGAGGCAACGCGCGGCAGAGGTTGCCGCCGATTCCCGAACCCGTGATGTGCGCCATTCCGCTGATCACATTCTTCACGCGATATTGCCTCTGCAGCTTCACGATCGGATCGGCGTACAGGCGCGTCGGGGTCAATAACACTTCTCCCAGCGTGCGTGGTCGAACTTGCTTCTTTCCGCGCGGCTTGCGTCGAGGCGCAGGATTCAGTTCGGGATAGACCTTCTGAAGATCGAGGCCCGCATCCTTCACGACTTTTCGCACGAGGCTGTAGCCGTTGCTATGGATGCCATCACTCGACAAACCGAGCACGATATCGCCGGGCTTCACGCGAGTCGGTGTCTTGAGTTTCGCGAGTTCAACGACGCCGACGCAGAAACCCGCCAGATCGAAATCGCCCTTGGCGTAGACATCAGGCATGTTCGCCGTTTCGCCGCCCAGCAGCGCACAGCCACTTTTGCGACAGCCCTCGGCCATGCCCTTCACCAAGTCGTTGAGCAACTTGGTATCGACTTCGGGAGTCGCGATGTAATCGAGAAAGAACAAGGGCTCGGCGCCTTGCACGATCAGGTCGTTCACATTCATCGCGACGAGATCGATGCCGACAGTGTCGAAGATCCCCAACTCCGAAGCGAGTTTCACCTTCGTACCAACCCCGTCGGCGCACGCGACAAGCACAGGATCTTTGTAGTTTCGAGAGAACAAACCCTTCTTATAATCGAGTCGAAACAGACCGGCGAACCCTCCCGGATTATCGATAACCCGAGAAGTGTGCGTCTTGCGCAACATCGAGGACAGTGATTCCGTGAACGCGTCCTTCTTGTCGATGTCGACACCGGAACTCGCGTAGGTCAATCCTCGGCCGCTACCTGTTTGCTTTGCCATGGCGCGGAAGGATAGTCGATCATGCGGACGTCGGGAGCCGGCGCTTGGCCTTCAGGAGCGTCCACAACCCCCTTCGGTTCGACTACACTGGGAAGCGGCCGCGCGTCCGGAAGGTTCCGGGCAGCTCCGAGACTCTCGCACAGGGAAGCATGACAACCATGGGATCGCATCTCTTCACCTCCGAATCCGTGTCGATGGGCCACCCGGACAAGGTCGCCGATCAGATTTCAGACGCCGTGCTCGACGCCATGCTTCTCGATGACCCGTACAGCCGCGTCGCTTGCGAGACGCTGTGCGCCACGGGACTTGTGGTGGTCGCCGGCGAAATCACCACCAAAACCTACGTGGAGATTCCGGAACTCGTGCGCCGCACCATCCGGGAAATCGGCTACACCTCATCCGACATGCGCTTTGATGCTGAAAGCTGCGCCGTGTTGGTCGCGTTGAACAAACAATCGCCCGACATCGCGATGGGCGTCGACCGGGAAGGCGCCGGTGATCAAGGCATGATGTTCGGTTACGCGTGCAACGAAACCCGTGAACTCATGCCGCTCCCCATTCAACTTTCGCATCGCCTCGTCGAACAACAGGCGAGCGTGCGTCGCATGGGGACGATCCCCGGACTGCGTCCCGACGCCAAAAGCCAGGTGACGGTCGAATACGACAACGGCAAACCCGTGCGAATCGACACCGTCGTGTTGTCCACGCAGCACGACCCCATGTGGAATGAACGTCAACCCGAACTTCACCAACAGGTCACCGAGCACATCATCAAGCCCGTGCTTCGCGAGCACTGGAACAATGCGATCAAGTTGCACGTGAACCCGACCGGTCGCTTCGAAATCGGCGGCCCTCACGGCGACACGGGCTTGACCGGTCGCAAGATCATCGTCGATACCTATGGAGGCATGGGGCGTCACGGCGGCGGCGCGTTTTCGGGCAAGGATCCGACCAAAGTCGATCGTTCAGCCGCGTACATGGCGCGCTACATCGCCAAGAACGTCGTGGCGGCGCAACTGGCGGATCGTTGTGAGATCCAGCTTTCTTATGCGATCGGCGTCGCAGAGCCCACGAGTGTTTTCGTCGACTGCTTCGGAACGGCACGATGTGAGGAATCAAGGATTTCAAAGGCGATCCGCGAAGTCTTCGCATTGACGCCGCGCAAGATCATCGAAACGCTCAACCTTCGCAATCCCATCTACTCCCCCACCGCCCGACACGGCCACTTCGGCCGCGTTCCCGGCACGGTTGATTTCGGGAGCAAGCGCTTCGAAACATTCACCTGGGAAAAAACGGACAAGGCCGCCGCGCTTCAGTCGCTCTGCAAGTGATCGATCACTCGGACGCGTATAGATGATTTGCGCGAATGAACGCCGCGACTTCGGGATCAATATCCCGCGGGTCGATCGCATCCACGCCTTCTTCGGCGATTCGTTCGCGGATCCGCGTGGAACTCACCGGGTCCACAGGCACATCAGCCATCGCGTGAACCCATGATTCAACTTCCGTGGGGTCCCAGTAGCGGACCGAAGTCAGGGCCTCGCGAAACGCACTCGATCCGCCAATCGGCTCGCGAGGCAAGACCACGACCTCTGCCAGACGGAGTATCTCGCGTGGTTCTCGCCATCGATGAAACGCGGCCGCCTGATCCGAACCGATCACCAGAATCGGCATGACATGCGGAGCGACGATGCGCAATCGCCGCAAGGTTTCAATCATGTAACTGGGCTCTCCGGCGCGAGCGCGATCGATCTCGTCGGTCCAGACGCCGCCGTGCGCGATCTTCGTCGCCGCGAGCGCGATCATGCGAGCTCTGAGTGAGGGATCCGTACCCGGGCGACCGGTCTTAAACGGCGAAACGGCCGCCGGAATGAACACGATCGCGGCATCGGGGAAACGGGAGGCGCGAAGGTCTTCGACCATCCGAACATGGGCCGAGTGAGGCGGATCAAAGGTTCCCCCGACCAGGATTACCCTGCGGAATCGGTCCGAAACGGGCCAAGGAGTGATGGAAACCTGATCAGTCATGCTTGAAGAAATCCCGGTTCGTGAGCATATACTTCGGAGCAACAGGCGGCCCCGTCGTCTAGCCTGGTCCAGGACATCACCCTTTCACGGTGGTGACATGGGTTCGAATCCCATCGGGGTCATTTTGAGGGTTCCCACAGAACCCGAAGGCACACCAACCCCCGCCAAATCCGCAGGATTTCGGGGGTTTTGTGTTTTTGCTTGCCATGGCCTGTGATCGCTTTTCGCCACTTGTGTTGCCGTTTTTGTTGCTGCCTCAACCGCCGGCAACGTTCCACAATCGGCGGCAAGCCCTGCCGCAAGGTTGAAATGTGCGTCACGGGTTTGGAGGTAGTGCTGGGCCGAGATCAACGGACTATGACCCAGCCACCCTGCGACCACGTGAGAGGGGAATCGCTCCGCCCAATCCGTTGCACAACTCGCACGCAAGTTGTGGAAGAGTCTTGGCCACGGCTTCACTCCTGCTTTTTCGATGAGCCGAAGGAAGTGCGTCCTGAGATTGGTCTGGGAACTACGCAAGCGAGGGACGACGGCGTCTTCCCCGACGGAGGCTTGGTCAAAGAGATCATGCAGGATGGCACGAAGCTCAGGCGAGATCGGCACGATGCGGCTTGCATGTCCTTCGTGATGAGCGGTCTTGGGGCTGCGCACGGTCATGCGCCCCTTGTCCCAATGGATGTCACCCCAACGGAGCGCAACAACCTCGGACGGGCATCGGAGCCCCGCATACCTCGAAAGCCCGATGATTGCTCGCCATTGCTGATCCGGACATGCATCGAGAATCGACTGAATGGAATCGCGATCCACATAGTGCGCCCGCTCGGGATTCGCCTGCGTGCCTGCACGAAGGTCTATGAAAGGATTGGTTGGAATGAGTCCCCACTTGACGGCTTTCTTGAACACAGCCTTGGCGACTCGAATGCGCTTGGCGATCGTTGCGGGCGCGAGGTGTCTCGAAGAGTTGTTTACACCACCACGCTTGGCCTCGCTCGACGAAATCGCCTTGCGCCATTCATCAGCATGCACGGTCGTGATCGAATCAATCGGCGTTGAATCCCCGAAGTGTTCACGGAGCATCGTCA
>JBKDPX010000232.1:0-6165 GCA_046342165.1 Phycisphaerales bacterium
ACTGTCCAACCCGGATGCGCTTCGATCAGGCAAGCGACCGCCGCGGCGACGAGAGGCGTCGAGAGTGATGTACCGCTCAATTGTCCATAGGTGTCGACGGTGCGCGATGAGATCACCTGTGTGTTTACGCCACATGCGAGAATCTCGGGTTTGGTGCGCCCGTCAGCCGTCGGACCGCTGCTGCTGAATCCCGCGATGTTGCCGTTGATGTCGACGGCGCCGCAGGTGATGACGCGCGGCGCGTCCGCCGGGGCGATGATGGTGCTGGTGAGAGGATCGGCGTCGTGGCCTTCATTTCCGGCGGCTGTGACACAGTGCACGCCATTGGCGTTGGCGACATTCACGCCGATGGTTGTGACGGCGGTGACTCCGTCGAGATCGGCTTGTGTGTACCAGTCGATGTATCCAAGCGAACTGGTGGTCATGTCCGCGCCGTGGGCTTCCGCGAATTCGAGGCCTGCGACGTAGTAGTCCTCTTCGATCGGCGTTTCGCTGGTGACATCCTCGGTCTTGCAGAGCACGAATGATGCGTCGTATGCGGCGCCGACATAGATGTCAGGCGCGTAGGCACCGATCGTGCTGAGGATCCAGGTGCCGTGACGATGTTGCTCGGAGTTGTCGGTCGCTTCGATGCTTGTGTTGAGATCGTTGTTGATGAAGTCGCGTTCGGCGATGACGTTGAGTTCGTGTCCCGGCGTGTGGAAGGCGACGTGATCGCGATAAAAGCCTGTATCAAGCACGCCGATGATCACGCCGTCGCCCGTGAATCCGAGCGTGTGCATACCGATGAGGTTCATCTGCGCGTTTTGAGCCTCGGCAATACCATAGAACCCACGATCGTGATACACGGGTGACTCGATGGGTGTTTCCGTTGATTCGTTGCGACGAGCGCCCGCGCGCACGGGAGAGATGCGTGCGGTTTGCGGTAAACCGCGGATCGCCGCGAGTTGCTCGGGTGTCGCGATTACGGAAACGGCGTTGAGCCATTTGCTTTCGATTCGGATCGTCGCGCCGGTGGCGCGAATGGCATCGATGTAACGCGAGCGAACCGGAAGATCACGTTCATCGAAGAGCCCGGGATCGGTGCGACGGAGCAGTCGACGATCAATGGCGCGGGAGTCGTAAGTTTCGTGAAGTCTGTCGAGTGCGACCGCGACCTCGGCTGCGGAACCTTTGTCGGTGAGATATACCCAGTGCGCATGCTGAGCGTTGGCGCTTGAGAGTGCGGCGAAGAGGATGATTGATGCGATGCGCGTCTTCATGGTGAGTTCTTTCGAAATCCCCTCCGCTGATAGCATAACGCAAGGTATCAAAAACGCGAGGCCGAACTTCGGCGCGGAGTCAGAAGGCGGGCAGGCCGGTGTCGTTTTTGACCAGAAAGCGCGCTTTTGCACGGTATTCGGACGCGCGGGCGTGGAAGGTCGGTTCGGCGACCGAGTGAAAGAACTCGCGGGCTTTTTCGACGCCCATGCCACGAAGACCTGCGCGTTCGATGAGTTCCCAGCGAGACCAGCGGATGTCGGAACCGGCATCGATGAAGACGGGGATGTCAATCAACGCGAAGGTGGAGGCGTGGAGCGCGTGGATGCCTTCGATCACGACGGTGGATGAGGGAGAGACGCGCTCGAAGCCTTCTCGCTTGTGGGATTTGAAACTCCACACGGGCGCGTCGATGGCTTCGCCTTGTCTGAGCGCTCGAAGATGTTGCGCAAGCAGCGTGAGATCGGCGGATTCCGGCAGATCTCGTTCGTGGGGCGCTGTGAGGTGGTAATCGGGCAGATAGCGATCTGTCGCGAGTACGGTACCGCCGATGCGAGCGGCGAGGGTGGATTTCCCGGCACCAACCGGTCCGCAGATCGCGATGACTGCGCAGCCGAAGGGGTCCGTCGAAGCGACCTGACGGGCGGCCTGCTCGATGACCCTCGCGGCGTCATCGAACCGGATGGACAATTGCTTGTGTTCACCATCGGGAGACGACATGCGCAGAGTGTACGCGTTGGTATGATGCGCGCATGCAAGTGATGCAAAGCCTGATCGGGATCGTGGTGCTTCTGACAGTGGCGCTGTTGTTGTCGAAGGATCGGCGGGGTGTGCCTTGGAAGTTGGTGGCGACCGGAGTGAGTTTGCAGTTTGTCATCGCCGCGCTGTGCTTGTAAGTCCCGGGCGTCGTTGATTTGTTCGATGGCTTCGCGCGCGTGGTGACGAAGGTGATCTCGTTTGCCGACGAAGGGATCGCCTTTCTTTTCGGCAAGACCGCCGACGCCGGAGGCCCATGGGGTTTCGTCTTCGCGATCAAGGTTTTGCCGGTCATCATCTTCTTCGCGAGTTTCATGAGTGTGATGTATCACCTCGGGATCATGCAACGCGTCGTCGCGGCGGTTGCGTTCGTCTTGCGAAAGGCGCTCGGGGTGACGGGTTCGGAAGCGGTGTCAGCTGCCGCCAACATCTTCGTCGGGCAGACCGAGGCGCCTCTGATGGTCAAGCCGTACATCGCGCGCATGACGAAGTCTCAATTGATGGCGGTGATGACCGGCGGATTCGCAACGATCGCCGGGAGCGTTCTCGCGGCATATGTCGGCGTGCTCGGCGGAGAAGACACCGAGTCGAAGGTGTTGTTCGCAAAACATCTGCTCTGCGCGAGTGTGATGAGCGCGCCTGCCGGGTTCGTGATGGCCAAGATCATGATGCCCGAACGCGAAAATCCCGGAGATGAGTCGCTGAGCGCGCTGCTGAAAGCGGAAAAGACGACTGAGAATGTCGTTGATGCGGCCGCGGCGGGTGCGACCGATGGCATGAAACTTGCGCTGAATGTCGGCGCAATGCTGGTCGCGTTTGTCGCGTTGATCTCGTTGGTGAACTGGCCACTGAAAGCACTCGGCGATTGGAATGCAGTGGCGACATGGCGTGCTTCGCACGGCGTGCCGGAGTTGAGCCTGCAGTATGTTCTGGGCTGGATCTTCCGGCCCGTCGCGTGGTTCATGGGCATGCGCGGCGAAGATGTCGGCCATGGCGGCACACTGCTGGGCACGCAGATCATTGCGACGGAGTTCATGGCGTATCTCGATTTGTCCAAACATATCGCTGAGCAGACCATGTCGCCTCGCGCGGCGCAGATCATGACATATGCGCTGTGCGGGTTCGCGAACTTGCCGTCGATTGCGATTCAAATCGGCGGGCTGAGCGCTTTGGCGCCCGAGCGGCGTTCGGATCTGGCGAAAATAGCGCCTCGCGCGATGATCGCCGGGGCGCTTGCGTGCTGGATGACCGGCGCGGTCGCGAGTGTGTTTATCCGCTGAGTTTTTCGATGTGCCGGAGGATGTCGAGTACGCCTCCGGTTTCGTGAAACGGCGAGATGTAGTCAGCCTTCGCTTTCAACTCGTCCTGCGCATTTGCCGGTACGCCGAAAAATGCGACGTGTTCACGGATCGCAAGATCTCCGATGGTGTCTCCGATTCCCGCGAGTTGCGAGTGATGGAGGCCCGTTCGTTGCTTGAAGCGTGCGATGCCGCTCGCTTTGCTGACATGAGCGAGATCGCAATTGACCCAGGCAACGGTGTTCGAGATTCGAAGCGGCCACGCGTGTTCGTTGAACTTGGCCTGCAGTTCGGGCTTCAAAGACATGAGGTACGATGTGTCGCGATGCCAGAGCGAGATGGATGCGCTTTTCCCGGGTTGGACGAGCACGCCGCGCGGAAGCAGTTCGCGTTCGATCCAACGCTGTGCGGCGCGCACGGCGTCGAGTTGATCAGGCGTGATCGCCGGATCCATGATGTAGTGATGTTCGGCGAGGTCGAGAAGCCAGACACCCATTTCGCAAATCGCGGGGAGTGTGTCGTTGCCGATCAATCGGCAGACCGCTTCGGCGTAGGGGAGCGGGCGCCCGCTGCAGACGGTGATGGATGCGACGGAGCGATCCCGTTTGGCGCGGATGTTGTATTCGGCGATTTGCGCCAAAAGCGGAGCGTCGAGCGGTGCCGCGGATTCAGGTCCGAGGCATCCGTCGATATCCGTGATCACCGCTTCGAAGCGTCTTGCGTTCATGGCGCCTTCCAACCGACGAAAACCGAGAGAACATCCGAGTAGTCATCCGTCCATGTGGGATAGCGCGGGTCGTCGATCAGCTTTTGCCACAGCGGAAGTTCTGAGAACGGTGCGAAGTCCTCGGGCTTATTGCATACCACGACCCAGTCGGACTCTTTCTTACCCTCGGCGATATCGGGCAGCAAAAGCACATTGTCCGTACGGAGATATGCATGTACGCGCTCAATGGCCGCGAGTCGCGCGAGTACGGGGCGAAGATCGAAGTAACGATTTGAAATGTGGAAGGCGATGACGCCACCGGGACGGAGTTTTGAGAGATAGATCGAAAGCGCTTCTCGTGTGATGAGGTGGACCGGGATCGCATCGGAGCTGAATGCATCGATCACGATCACGTCGTAGGAGGCATCCGGCATTTTGCTCATGTTGATGCGGCCGTCACCCAGTTGCAGGCGCGACTGATCCGCGAGCGAGTGGTAGATGTAACTGAAGAGTTCGGGATTGTTCGCGATTTCAACGACTTCCGGATCGATTTCGAAGAAGTCGATGTTCATTCCGGGTCGCCCGTATGCGGCGAGTGAACCGGTTCCCATGCCGATGAATGCGCAGTTTCGAATGTCGGTGTTCTCGCGGATCGGCGTGAAGAGGTCGCCGACGGGGCCGGTCGGGTGGTAGTAGGTCGCGGGTATGAGGTAGCTCAATGCGATTCGTTGATTCTTCGTGAATCGCTCGCGAGGTTCGAAGAAGAGGCGATTGCGCGTCGCCGCATCGGTCGGTGGCAGACCCTCGGGCGGTGCGGGAACATGTTCACTCTTGATTTGGATGCCATGCATCGTGGTGCCGTGGTGCAACACGCACCACGTCGCATCAGGATTCATGGCGACGCGGTGAACACCGAAGAATGTGCGTGTCTGTACGAGCAGCGGGCCCCCAACACGCAAGTACTGAGATCCGATCATGAGCATGGTGATCGCGGCTGCGAAACGCACGGAACCGCGCCACATCAACAATCCCGCGGCGAGAATGCACGGCACGCCCATGCGGAGGAATCCCGCGAGCATCGGACGAGTCGGCGTGCCTTCATCATCGGCGACGATGACCAGCGTGCTGACGAGACTCGCCAATGCGAGCAACACCGAGCCGAGCACAAGCAGTGCCGCGTACGGGCCGAGGCGATTACGCCAGTAAGTGAAGTCCGCTGCGGTTTGCGGGCGTGCGAGACATGCAAGGCCGAGGACAATCGGATATTCCACGATCGCGTTGAACGCGAGAGGCGCGATGAGGGAGTTGAAGACACCGCCGAGCACGCCGCCGACGGACATCCAGAGGTAATACTCGGTGAGATGGGAGACGGATGGACGATCTTCGGCGATTCGGCGATGGCACATGGTCGCGGCGATGAAGAATCCGACGATGTGAATCGCGACGATGAGCACGATCGAAGCCTGATTCGGGCCCGCGAGCATCAGCGCCATGATGGGGATCACGACGATCGGCAGGACTCTGCCGAGGTTTTCCGCTGAAGCCAATCGAATGTTCGCGAACGCGATGATGAAACTGACGAGGTAGAGCACCAGCGGCAGAATCCACAACAGCGGCACAGGAGCGATGTCGGTTGAAATGCTCTGCGTGACACCGATCATCAAACTTGAGGGAATGAATGACCACAACACCCAGCGTGCGCGTCTTGCGGCGGTGAGCGGGGATGTCGGGTCGGTCGTCGCGTTTGTTTGGGTGCTCGCTACGGCTCGACGAAGCGTCAGCGCGGCGCAGAACACCAGCAGAATCGCAAGCATTCCGAACCCGAGCTGCCACATGCGCGATTGCTGAACGCGAGTGAGCGCGGGTTCGATGAAGAACGGATATGCGAGCAGACCAAGGACGCTTCCGGCGTTGCTGGCGGAATAGAGGAAGTACGGATCCGCGGCGCGTGGATGGTCGGTTCGGCTGAACCATCGCTGGATCAGGGGGCCAGTGGTGGCGACACAGAAGAACGGAAGACCGACGGTCTTGAGAAGCGTTTCAAGGAGCCACGCCGTCGGCGAGAACTCCGCGGGTTGCGTTGATGAGAGTGCGATGGGCAAAACGAGCCAAGTCGCGGCGACGACGGCGACATGAATGCCCGCT
>JBKDPX010000233.1:0-2449 GCA_046342165.1 Phycisphaerales bacterium
CGTTACAGACTCACGCACCCTCCCATTCCGTCCATGATGGTGATGAGGCATACGTTGGGAAGAAGGCCTTAGGGCGTAGGCCATAGGCCGCAGACCGGAATTCGCGCGCAGGTACATTCACCTACTTGCTCATCTCCATCCTTCTTCCAATGGCCTACGGCCTCAGGCCCATGGCCCTCTTCCTCACTCCCACGGCCATCCGATCCGGATGCCGTCGGCCACGATGTCGCGTTGGAAGTCCTCGCGTTCCGCCGCGTCTTCGTGGATCTGCGCGGGAGTTTTTCGGTGTGTCATGCACCACGCGGCGAGTGCGCCCGCGGATTCTCCGACATTCCATTCGACGGCGTGCATGCGATAGCAGCCGTTCGTGATATGCGTCACGCCGATGCCTTTGCCCGCCGCGAGCAGATTGCGCACGCGAACCGGAATGAGCGCACCCATCGGAATGCGGAACGGAGCCGCCGGCACATACACGCTGTTGCGACCCGCACATGACGGATGTAAATCAAGCAGATAGTGACCGATCCCCACGGAGTCCTCAAACGGCTCGCAACGGCCGAAGGGAGATTCATCCATGTGGGGCTTGCCTTCGGCCTTTCGTTGTTCCGTGCCGATGTGTCCTTCGGTGACGATCGTTCGCGCGATCAAGCGACGAGGTTCGCGAATGTATGGCGCCATGGCGAAGCCGTCCTGCGTACCAAGTTCATCGCCACGGAGTTTGAGGCCGGGATATCCGATGCCGCCGTCATGTCGCGGGGCTTGGGTTTGCATCCAGTACAACAAACACAATGACTGCTCGCGGGCCTCTCGCAAGGCGCGTGCACGAGTGGCGGCGTCAACGCCGATCAGCGGCGTGCGCCAGTAGTCCATCTGCACCCAGTTGACCAGGGAGATGTCGGGCGGATGTGAACTGCCGGGAACATAGTTCGATGCGCTCGCGATGCGACGATATCGCCACAATTCCCATTCGCCGTTCTTTGGTTCATCCGGCCACGGAATCAGATTGAGCGTGCGACAGCCCGCATCGTTATGACTCGGCACGAGCCAACTGAACAGCGGACCGCACCACGCGGGGTTCATGTCCGGTACATACGAACGCCATTGCTCGTACATCGTCGGGCGGCTGATCACATGATTCGCGCCGGGCTCATGCGTCATCGCGAAGCACCAAGAAAACGCCTGCTGATCCGTCGGATCATCGTTCGCCGGCGCATGCAATTCGTTGTATCGCTTGCGGCCTTCCGCGCCGTACGCGTGCTCGACGTTCGCCAACTCGTACACATCACCGAGTTCGGTCGCATCAAGCACATACTTCGCGGCGATTGTCGTTCCGTCACTGAACGTCACCGCGCGAATCGAATCGCCCTCGGTTGTCGCCCCCGTGGGCGTCACACCCGTCTTGATCGTGAGCAAACCGGAATCGAGGTACGGTTTGAGCATCGCACACAGAACTTCGTGCCCGATGCGAGGCTCAAAGCACAAGCGACTCACCCAGCCGTCGCCCGGATTCAAATGCGGGTTATCTCTGGCGCGATCGATGAGCTTGCGATTCGCTCGATACCACGCGCGAACGCCTTCACGAAACGCTTGATAGCGACGCGTCGCCCCGACGGTCTCAACCCATTGGTTCTCATCAGGCGGCACGGCTTGTGACGTGAGTTGTCCGCCGATCCACGCGAACTCCTCGGTCATGATGCAGGACACGCCGCGAAACGCGCACGCCATCGCCGCTGCGACGCCGCCTGTTCCGCCTCCGACGATCAAGACTTCCGTGGACAGTTCGCGATTCAAGACTCAGCCCTTTACGGCGCCTGAAAACAGTTCGGCGCGCAGGAAACGTTGACACAGCATTAAGACGGCGATCACCGGCGCGAGTGTAAGCACCGCCGCGGCGTACGCGCTTCGAAGGTTCGTTGAGAACTGACCGAGCAACGCGTTGACGGCCACCGGAAGCGTCTGGTGCTCGCGAGATTCAAGCACGATCAGCGGCCACAGCAGTTCGCTCCATGCGCCCAGAAAGCTGAACAGGGCGAGTGTCGAAAGCGTCGGCGCCGCGAGCGGTAAAACGACATGCACGAATGTACGCCAGTGTCCCGCTCCGTCGAGTTCGGCGGCTTCGAACATCTCATCAGGAATCGCGCTGAAGGCCTGCTTGCAGAGGAAGATGCCGAACGCGCTGACGGCAAACGGAATCACCGCGGCGATGATCGTGTCGTATAACCCAAGTCCGACGACGGTTCGGAACATCGGAGTCAGCAGAACTTGTTCCGGGATCATCATCGTGGTGAGGATGAGCACGAACACGAGCCCGCGGCCTTTGAATCGCATGCGCGCGAGCGGATAGGCCGCCATCGCCGCAAGGAGAACATTCGCGAATGCGCGCAACAGTGTGATCAGAAGACTGTTCATCAGCGGACCCGCAAGACCGCCGCCCGTCCACGCGGATTTG
>JBKDPX010000234.1:0-3309 GCA_046342165.1 Phycisphaerales bacterium
CATCCGGATCGATCGCCGTATAGGGCTCGAGACCGAAGCACTCCCGCACGCGTGCGCGCACGGACGGGATTCTTGTCGATCCGCCGACCATGATCACCGCGTCGGGTCGTTCACCGTCAAGCTTGTCATGTGCGTCTCGAAGCGCAGCCTTGCAACATTCGATCGTGCGTCCCACGATCGTCGCGATCATCGCTTCGAACTCCGCGCGCGTGAACGTGCGTTCATAAGAACCAGAAATTCCAAGATCAATCCTGATGCTCGCGGTCTCGCCGGCGCTCAGTCGTTTCTTGACATCCTCCGCGAGCGCGACAAGCGAGCGCCTCACTTCAGGCGGAAGCTCTTCCTTGTCGGATTGACCGAGTTTCGCCGCGATACCGCACTTGATCTGTTCGGCCAACAGGAAATCGATGTCATCACCGCCCAGACGCGTGTCGCCGGCGGTTGCAAGAACTTCATAGAACGAACGATCCCCTTCCATCTCTCCCGGAGTCAACCGAAGAATGGAAACATCAAAAGTACCCCCGCCGAAGTCGTACACCACAACCGTCCGAGCCGCTCGCGAGTTTGCCGCTTTCGCGCGTTCAAGGCCCAGGCCGTACGCAAGTGCCGCGGCTGTCGGTTCCGGCACGATACGAACCACATCAAGACCCGCGAGTCGACCCGCGACTTTCGTCGCCTGTCGCTGTGCGTCATCGAAGTAGGCCGGGACGGTGACCACCGCTTTGCTGACCGTGCGTCCGAGAGCGCCCTCGGCCTGCGCCTTGAGATGGCTGAGCACATGCGCCGAAACTTCCTCGGGCGAAAGCACAAGGTCGCGCCCGGGCCCGGGAATGCGCACGCGAACGTTCTCGCGATCACCCGCTTCGACCGTGTAGCTCAGGAAAGGCAGATCCGGCGCGGCGTCGCGCAGACTTCGGCCCATCAGTCGCTTCACGCCCAGCACAGTCGTCCTCGCGTGCTGATTCGCCTCAAGTTTGGCGCGCGCTCCGACGCGCGTGCGAACGCCTTCAGGTGAGAACTCATAACGAACGGCGCTTGGAATCAGTCGCTGACCCGACATGTCCGTCAAGATGCGCGGACCCGATTCGTCGCAGATCGCCACGAGCGAGTTGGTGGTGCCCAGATCGATGCCGATGATCGGTTCCGACAAGGTCACATTCCTTCGTTGAGCCAGGCCAAATCCCGCAGGATCGCCTCCATCTCCGTTGAAAAACTGCTCTCAAGCGATCCGATCAGCGTCGCGCGGCGATCATCGCCTGTCACCGACACCGACATCTCCGTGGCTTCAAGTTCCGAAGCGACGGCGAACCCCGTAGGCGTCGGTTGGGACAGCCAGTACGACTTTCGCACGATCCGCCACAATCGCTCTCGCTCAACTGCCGAAAGGACTCGAACAGGAGGGGGAATCGGAGTGCTCTCTTGACGAACTCCCTCGACCGCTCGTAACACCCCATCGGGTTGCACCACATACCACGCAGCCTTGGCGTCCCCCTGGGCGCGAAGCACCGTAAAGCTCAAACCGAAATCAGCAGGCACGCTTTCCGGCACCGCTTTCGGGGATGCGCATCCAGAAAGAGCCAAGAAGGAAGTCAAAATGAGCAGGGGTCGTTTCATTCGCGTGGAAGTGTAGTGCCGCGGGGTTTGAAGGTCCGATCAGTGCTAGGGATTTCACCTCATTGCCTGATCCCGTAAACTGGTGGCGCTATGTACTCGTGGGCCTCTCTACATCTTGCACAGGTTCGCGACATGCTCACTGGTGTCGCGCCGTGGTTGGTCGCAGCCGGCGGTGTCGGGCTTGCGCTCTGGGCGTTGCGTGACAAAGCACGCGGGTCGGCTCCGGCTGCAGGCGGCGGCATCCCCGCGCAAATCGATCCACCTTCCGGCGAGCGTGTCCTTCACGACATTTCTCTGCGTTCACTTGCGGATTCTTCGACGGGATCGATGGTCGACAGTGCGTTGTTGATCGAAAGCGAACGACGCTACCGGCAACTCTTTCATCTCAGTCCGGAAGCGCTTGCGGTGATCAGTGCGGGCAACGGCGTTGTGTTGGCCGCGAACGAAGCATTCGGAAAACTGCTCCTCGGCTCTCATTCGGAATTCGAAGGATTTCCCTTCACGGACTTTGTGGGTGAACAGTCGGGATCGGCGTCGCACGACATGATCCGGCAAGGCTCCGGCATCCCCGTCACGCTCACCCTTCGACGACGGGATACGCAGACGATTCGTTGCGAGACCTCGTCAACCAAACTTGCGTTCCAAGGCGTGCCGGCATACTTGGTCGTGCTGCGAGACATCACGGCGCAGGAGCAGGCGCAGCAAAACGCGAGGACTCGCGAGGCCATGCTCGCCGCGCTCGCGGCCGCCGGCGAGGATCTCGTCGCGGAAAACGATTGGCTCGAAGCGCTCAAGCGATCGTTGCCTTTGTTCATGCGCTCCGCTGATTTGAGCGGCATTTATCTGTTCCGTAAGCAAGAGGATGGCGAGATCCAGACGCTCTGTGTCAGCGGTGAAAGTGACCTGCGCACGATCGATGCCGTGAAAAACCACCTGTTCGACGATCAGTGCTGGATCGATCTGCAGGAACGCCGTTCGATTCGCAACGAAATCGTCGTTCGACCCGGCTCGGAGCCGCTGCGTATTGAAGCCGAGTCGATCGTGGTCGAATCAGATGTCGTCGGCGTGCTGTGCTTCACTCGCCATGAAAACGGCAGACTCTTCGGAAAAGCCGAGGGTGATTCACTTCGGGGACTGGTTGATCTCGTCGCCAGCGCGATCGAGCGCGCCGAATCACTTGAAGCCGTACGTCGCTCCGAAGGTCAGATTCGCCTCGCGCAAAAAATGGAAGCTGTCGGTCAATTGGCCGGCGGCATCTCCCATGACTTCAACAACCTGCTGACCGCCCTTCACGGCTACATCACACTCGCGAAGGGTTCTCTGCCGATGAACCACCCCGCGTCGCACTCTCTCGAACAGGTCGAACTCGCGGCGCGTCAAGCCGGCGGCGTCGCCAACGCGCTGCTCGCATTCACCCGTCGAAGCACGGGTGATCGCAAGATCACCCAAATCTCGGCGGTGCTTGATCCCGCTCTTCGCATGGTCCGACGATCGGTGCCGAAGAATGTCGACTTCAATTTGCGGCAAGAGGAAGATTCACCGTGGATCAACTGTGACGCCTCACAGATTCAACAGGTGATCATCGCGCTGTGTCTCAATGCCTGCGATGCGATGACAAACGGCGGCAAGATCGATATCTCGGTCGATGCTGATGACGACAAAGTCAAAATCAATGTCGTCGACAACGGCGAAGGC
>JBKDPX010000235.1:0-5973 GCA_046342165.1 Phycisphaerales bacterium
CCGACGAATGGAACATCGGAGAATCCGCGGGCGCACTCGCCGCGTGGTGAATGACACACCGAAAAACTCCCGCGCAGATCCACGAAGACGCGGCGGAACGCGAGGACTTCCAACGCGACATCGTGGCCGACGGCATCCGGATCGGATGGCCGTGGGAGTGAGGAAGAGGGCCATGGGCCTAAGGCCGTAGGCCATTGGAAGAAGGATGGAGATGAGCAAGTAGGTGAATGTACCTGCGCGCGAATTCCGGTCTGCGGCCTATGGCCTACGCCCTAAGGCCTTCTTCCCAAGGTATGCCTCATCACCATCATGGACGGAATGGGAGGGTGCGTGAGTCTGTAACGGCGGATCTGGAAATCCCTGAGATCCGCGTTGAGACGCTGTGCGGCGATATGCACCATTTCCCGATATCGCGGGAATGCGCTGATGTCGCCGTTTGACATATCGACACCGAGATCCGCGACATCGTTCGGAACCGGAAGTTCCAACGCTTGATCAGGACCGTGGGTCATGTATTGCGCGCCGCCGGGGAGCTGACTGAACACGCGTCCTTTCTCTTCGAACATGAAGTTCAAGTCGCGATGGATGTAGAGATCGTGCACGAACTCCGCACAGGGGGTGGTGACGCTCACGCCATGCTCACCCCATTCGCCTTCGTAACTCTCAAGAGCGGGCGCGAAGTTTCGGTTGATCCATCCGAGAAAGACGTCCGTGGCACCGGTGTTGCCGAGCTCATTGCCCTCAAGCATCAATCTCATCGTCCTTGAGTCATGCTTCACGGTCGTGACAGGTGCGAGATCCCTGCTGCAGAACTCCCGCATCAACGGCGCGGAACCGCGCTCGTTCGCGTTGTCGACCGGCTCGAACGAACGCTCGTACGCATCACCCATTTCTTCGGAGGTGTCCCACATGCGAATCGTCGCGATCGCCCATGGCACATTGATCCGAAGTCGACGAAATCCCGCAAGTCCGCACACTGTCGCACAATCCACCCGTCCCGCGATGCTGCCGGGGGATACGAAGTGTGCGACGATTTGCGCGTCCGCACGAACACCCCAGATCGCGCTCGCCGCGAGATAGCCGTCGCGGCGAAAGACCTCCAATCGCTTTTCGCTCGACCGTTTGGACATCACGCTCGCCATGATCTCAAGCGTTTCACGATCGCCCGCATGCGTCACCACGAAACGCTCGAAGTTCTCGACCGCATCGTTGATGTCCGCGGCGATTTCCTTGGCGAGGCCTTTTTTGGTCAATGCATCAATGAATATCTTGAAACTCGGACGGCGGGGTACATGCGCGACGGCCTCCCACACGTCCCGCTCGCCGATCAATCGCGCGACACGCCATGTGAGCGTCTTATCGAGCGCGTAGCGACGCGAAACCTCCTGCGGCTCATCCAACGGCGCACCGAGACTCTCGAGCGCCTCTGAAAGCGCTCGACGAAGTCCGTGTATGGCCGACGCGCCCTCCTCGAGAAACGGCTTTCCTTGCATTCGAGTCATGTGAACGAACACTCCTCTACACGATCACATGGTAACGGCGATCACATCCTCATGTTTCAATCGCGTGTCGCCAACAGCGCCATCATCTTCACGCCCACCGGAATCGCATCGTCGTTGAAATCGAAATCAGGCTGATGCAATGTGGGGTAGCGATCCATGTGCGCGGGCTTCAGGCCAAGCTGGTAGAAACATGACGGCACAAACGCGCCGTAATACGCGAAATCCTCGCCTCCCATCGACGCTTCGCTCAGTCGGACGACCCGATCCGCGCCCAACGCCGCGTCCGCCGTCTCGAAAAACCCTCTCGTGAGCGCGGGCTCGTTGTCCGTCATCGGATAGCCGTCCTCCCACGATATCTCCGCGCGACATTCCATCGACGCCGCAACGCCTTCGACGATGGAGTAGAACATCCGCTTGGCCAGTGCGCGGGTCTCTCTTCGAAGCGTTCTGATCGTGCCGATAAACTCGACGGATTTGGGAATGATGTTGCTCGCGGTACCCGCGTGAATCGCCCCCACCGTCACCACCACGCTGTCGAGCGGACTGACGTTGCGACTTGCGATCGATTGAATCTGGGCGATGATATAAGATGATGTGAGAATCGGATCACGCCCCTGATGCGGATACGCGCCGTGACTTTGCGTTCCATGGATCCGCACCACAAACTCATCGGTCGCCGCCAGAATGGGTCCGGGCTTGCTCGCCACACTGCCCAGATCCACCGTCGGCCAACCGTGAAGTCCGTAGATGCATCCGACGGGATTCCCGAGTCCGCCGGTTGCTTCACCGCCCATGGCGCCATCCCTGCACATTCGATCTCCGCCGCCGCCGCACTCTTCGGCGGGCTGAAACACAAACAACACAGGACGAGGCCGATGGATCTTCGACAGCACCCTCGCCGCGCCGATCAGGATGGTCGTGTGTCCGTCGTGACCGCAGGCGTGCATCTGCCCCTTCACGCTCGATGCGTAGGGCTTGCCCGTCTCCTCTTCGATGGGAAGGGCGTCCATGTCCGCACGAAGCGCCACGGCGGGCTTGGTGTTCCCCGCCGCATCGCTCGCCGGCAGATAGCCGAGCACTCCCGTCACGCCGACGCCTTCTTTCACTTTCGCACCCAAGGCCTTCAGTTCCTTGGCCGCAATCCCCGCCGTGCGATGTTCCTTGAAAAACAACTCAGGGTGACGGTGCAGATCATGCCGGATCGCCTTGAGCGATGCGAATTCCGAAGCGATGATGCGGTCGATTTCGGTGGTCATGACCAATCATAGAAAGCGCCGCGGCGAGCGGAATCGAACCCTAACCTTCCCCATGCCTCTTGAGTTGTACAACACCATCCGACGCGCCAAACGCGAGTTCACCCCCTCGGATCCCCGCTCGATCACTTTTTACTCCTGCGGACCGACGGTGTACGACGATGCGCACATCGGCAACTTCCGGTCCTTCCTCGCCGCCGACCTCCTGCGTCGATGGATCGAATCACCGTTGTGCGAACTGCGGGCGAAAGACGGAACTGTGCACAAGGGGCCGCGTCGAGTCGTGCACGTGATGAACATCACCTACGTCGGCCACATGACTGACGACGGCGACGGCGACAACGGCGAGGACAAGATGGCCGTCGCGGGCCGCCGCCTCTCTGAAGCGAAGAAGAGCGGCAAACTTCCGGCAGGAAGCGATATCGATCCGTCCGATCCTTATCAGATCGCGCGCTTCTATGAAATGCGATTCCGAGAAGATGCCGTCGCGCTCGGCCTCAAACTCGCCGTCGAAGCGAAGACCGACGCGACGATCATGCCTCGCGCGACCGAAAATGTTCGCGGCATGATCGCGGTCACCAAACGACTTGTCGATCGCGGCTTCGCGTACGTCGTCGGCGAGCCCGGGTCGCGCGTGGTCTACTTCCGAGTGAAGTCATTTACGCCGTACGGCTCACTCAGCGGCAACACGCTCGATGCGCTGCGGGCGGGTGAGGGCGGCCGCGTCTCCGAGGCGAATCAATCGACCAAAGAACATCCCGCCGACTTCCTGCTGTGGAAGGAAGATCCGACACACATCATGAAGTGGGATTCCCCGTGGGGCAAGGGATATCCCGGCTGGCACATCGAGTGCTCGGTCATGAGCCTGACACGATTGCATCCCTCGCTTCGCGACAAGCCCGATGCACAGGAACTGCTCAGCGCCTTCACCGCTCAAGGCGGCGAAAGTCTCATCGATCTTCACTCGGGAGGCGAAGACAACATCTTCCCGCACCACGAATGCGAACTCGCGCAGTCGTGCTGTGCGTTCAACGAATCCCCGGCCGAGGGTTCATTCGCGACGATGTGGTTTCACCCGCGCTTCCTGATGGTCGAGGGCGCGAAGATGAGCAAGAGCAAAGGCAACTTCTTCACTGCACGCGATCTCTTCGCCAAGGGCATCGAACCCGCGGCGCTTCGTCTTGAACTTATCAAAACTCATTATCGAAGCAACGCGAACTTCACCAATCAGGGACTCGAAGACTCCGCGCGGATGGTCGATCGCTGGCGTCGCTTCGTCGATGGCGCCAAGGGCGCGACCGATCCCGCGCCGCGCGAAAGGGCCGTCGCGGCGTTCGCGGGTGCGCTGCATGATGATCTCAACATCGCAGGCGCAATCGCCGCGGTGAACACATTTGTCGGAGAAGTCCGCGCGCCGGGAACCGAGGACGCCGCGCTGCTGAAGACCTTTGATCAGGTGCTCGGCGTTCTTGAACTCAATCGCCCGCAAGCGGTGACGAGCGAGATCGGCGTGTTCGCTCCGGGTGTGGAGCCGGATCCCCGAATCGAAGGCCTGTTGCGCCAACGCCGCGACGCGCGAGCGGCGAAGGATTTCGCGGCATCGGATCGCATCCGCGACGAACTGACGGGAATGGGATTGGCGATCAAGGACATGCCGGGCGGAAAGGTCGAGGTGCGTCGTCTGTGAGCGTCCGAGAATCATGAACTCCCCGCCTCATGCTGAATCAAGGCGCCAAAACCGCCGATTTTCACAGCGTGAATCAAGGTACACACATTCTGGTGGTCGATGACGAAGCCCCGATCAGGGCGGTCGTTCGCGTTCGACTGGAGAGCGCGGGGTTCCGGGTCACCGAGGCGCGGAACGGACTCGAAGCGATGGCTGTAGTGCGCGCCGACCGGCCGGCATTGATCATCTCCGATTACCAAATGCCCGCGATGAACGGCATGGCGATGGCTGAAGCGATGCGCGCCGATCCCAGACTCTCGAATGTGCCGATCGTGTTGCTCACCGCTCGCGGCTACGTGCTCGATCCCGCACAAGTACGAGACACCAACATCCGCACGGTGATGGGAAAGCCGTTCAGCCTGAAAAGCCTGATGGAACAGGTGTATATTGCGCTGCCGGGCTGTAGCGGCGGGCTTGCGGCCTGAACAGGAGTCGGACTTGGGCGACACGGGCGACATTCTCTGGCAACGACGATTGCTCGACGCCGGTCTCCCGTCGACTTGGCCCGGTGAAGATATCATGCTGCGCGCACTCGCGGCGCCCATCAAGAACGATCTTCGAGAACTGCAGGAGGCCCGCGCCACGATCACGAACTTCGCGAAGACGCTCGGCGCGAGTTTCGACACGATTGAAACGCTCTATGCGATCGGCGGCGAGATGAATGATGTGGCGAACCCGCCACGATTCTTCTCGTTCGTCGTCACACATCTCTTCGACGTCATGAAGTTCCGAAGACTCGAACTGAGATTCGCGAACGATCATGCGTGCCCCGAGGCGTTTCGCGGTTTCGCGCGAAGTGAAGGATCGGGCGGCGCAAGTGATGCGGAGTTCACCGATGCGATCTCGCTCTGCCGACATTCGCGCGGACATTCGTGCGTGATCCGCGAGGACGGTCGTTCGGGTTCGCAAATCGCGATTCAACCGGTCATCGTCAAAGGCGTGATCGTCGGACTGCTGCTTGCAAGCGAGAAGTACGGCGATGATCCGATGGTCAACAGCTATGACACGCAGCTTTTCGAGGCGGCGGCCGGATTCATCGGTTCATTCTGCGCGAACGTGGCGCTGTACGACGACCAGCGAAAGATGTTTCTGGGAACGATCCGCTCACTCACCGCGGCAATCGACGCCAAAGATCGCTACACATGCGGCCACTCGGAACGCGTGGCGTTCTTGGCGGGCGAATTGACTCTGCGACTCGGGTTCCCCGAAGAAGATATCGAATTGGTCAAACTCGCGGGCATCGTGCATGATGTGGGCAAGATCGGCGTGCCGGAAGCCGTGCTGACGAAGAACGGGCGGCTGACTGACGAAGAGTTCAATCTGATTCGTCAGCATCCGGAGATCGGGCACCGCATTCTCGGCGGCATTCCCCCGCTTGCGCCTGTTCTCCCTGCGGTTTTGCATCACCATGAGCGCTTCGACGGCCGCGGCTATCCGCACGGTCTGGCCGGAAAAGACATTCCCGTATTCGCAAGAATCATCGCGATCGCCG
>JBKDPX010000236.1:0-2356 GCA_046342165.1 Phycisphaerales bacterium
TGTGGCCCGTGGCCTGTTGAGCGTGTCGAACCCGGAGTAACGGGGACACAAGCCTCAAAGCCACCTGTGGGATTTGAACCCACGACCTATGCTTTACGAAAGCATCGCTCTACCGCTGAGCTAAGGTGGCGTGTAACGAAGAGCGAACTCCTCATTCCCGCGGCTTGTCTTGTGCTGCGGGTCTGAAGTATCGGCCTGAAACGGTGCCTTGTCCAGTTTCACCCGATTCTTGCGAACAAAAACCGACTTTCGGCGCCGTCCCCGCTCAGGTTTCCTGCGGTTTTTGCTTCTGCGCCGCGGTCCAGCCCGCGCGTTTGACCTCGGGACGCAGACCGCCGATCGCCAAGGACCGCCCGTCGATCGTCGCGGCTTCGATCCTCGCGCCCGCGCTTTTGAGCATCGCCAATTGCCGCGTTCCGATCTTCGCGCGCAAGGTCACCGTGTCGGTGTCGTAGCGGCGATCGAACACTTGCGCCTGCTTTTCGATGACGCTGATCGTCTTGGCGTCGCTGAGCGGCAAGGTGACATCGAGTTCCTGCACATCGCCCATCACCGCATCCCGGACGAGCGTGATGAGTTCATCGTGGCCCGCCGCGATGCGACCGCCGGGCGCGCTGAGCGCCGAGATCGCGATGGATTCGGGAACCTTGCGCTGCCACACGAGCAGTTCCGCGTTGCTCTTGAGCTTGTCGACTTTGTTCAGCAACACCACACGCCGCGGCGCGGTCCAGAATCGATCCTCCTCATGTGAACTTTCGCGAAGTTCCTCGAAGAGTTCATCCAGCACGCGCATGACGGTCTTGTACTGCAGTTCGGCGCCCGGATCCGACACATCGAGAACGATGAGCAGAAGATCCGCGTGCGTCGCCTCCTCGAGCGTGGCTTTGAACGAGGCGACCAAGTGGTGGGGGATGTCGCGCACGAAACCGACGGTGTCCGAGAGCATCGCGCCGAGTCCGCCGCCCAAATCCCAATCGCGCGTGCGCGTGACGAGCGTCGCGAACAGTCGATCATCCGCATACGCGCCGCCCGCCGTGAGCGAGTTGAAGAGCGTCGACTTGCCCGCGTTGGTATATCCCACGATGCCGACCGTGAAATGCTCGCGTTTTCTCGCGGCGACTTCGCGACGCTTGCGCGCCTGCACGATTTCGAGTTCGCGCTCCAGCGACAAGCGGCGCTTTTGCACCAGTCGACGGTCGATTTCCAACTGCATTTCGCCGGGGCCGCGCGTGCCGATGCCGCCGATCCCGCCGCGACCGACGATGCGCTCGAGGTGATCCCACATCGCCTTGAGGCGCGGATAGGTGTACGCGAGTTGCGCGAGTTCGACTTGCAGTTGCGCTTCGACGGTCGTGGCGCGGCCGGCGAAGATGTCGAGGATCAGCTCGGAGCGATCGATCACCTTGCGGCCGGTCTCTTTCTCGATGTTGCCGATTTGCTTGGGAGAAAGTTCGTGATCGAAGATGATCGTCTTGGCGCCGAGCGTCTCACAGAGCATCTTGAGTTCGAGCACCTTGCCCGAACCCATGTAGGTCGCGGAGACCGGTGTCTCGAGACGCTGGGAGAGTTCGCCGACGACGAATGCGCCCGCCTGCTCCGCCAAACTCTTGAGTTCGCCGAAGGGATCGTGGTGGTCGTAGCTTGAATCGGGGAGCCGGACGGCCGCGAGGACCACCTTTTCCGATTGGACCTGAAGTTGTGTGCGTTCCTGCGGTTGTGGCATCGGGCGAGAAGAGCGTAGGAGCGAAATCGCGTGAGTTTGCGACGGTTTCCAAGCTTCCGCGGATCCCGATAAGAAGCGGCGCTCGACCTACCATCGTGCGGGGTGCTTTTTGGAGTCCACCATGTCGATTCGAACTGGATTGAGTATCGGTGTGTCGCTTGTCGCCGTCGCGGTCGCCGCGGCGCTTGGGACCACGCTGTCCGGCATGGATCGCGCGGGTGATTACAAGTTCTTCGATGAGTTGATCGAGGTGAAGACCATCATCTCACAGCGCTACGTCGAAGAGGCGGATGAGAAGAAGCTGAAAGAGGGCGCGCTCAAGGGAATGGTGGAGGCGTTGAACGATCCGTACACCGTGTACGTGCCGCCGACCGAAAAGCGCGAGTTCAACAAGGATCTGACGGGTGAATACGTCGGCATCGGCGCGCAGGTGAACACGCAGACGGGTTGGCTCGTGATCGTGTCGCCGCTCGAGGACTCGCCGGCTTTTCGCGCGGGATTGATGGCTGATGACAAGGTGCTTGAGATCGACGGCAAGACCACGAAAGACCTGTCGGTCGAAAAGTGCGTCGAGCTTTTGAGCGGACAGCCGGGGACGATCGTCAAGTTGCTGATCGAGCGCAAGGGCGCGCA
>JBKDPX010000237.1:0-1669 GCA_046342165.1 Phycisphaerales bacterium
GATGTGCCGATGTGCAAGGTGTTGATCGGGTAGTGACCAGAGATCGAACGATCGAGGCCGTTCACATCGGGACCGATGTCGAGGCTCATCACTTCGAGGGTTTGCTCGGTGCCGTTGCCTTCGAGTTGAAGCGTCGCGAGGCTCATGTCGTAGCGCGTGTTGCTGTTGATCGCGCAATCGAAGTTGCCGCCGACTCTTACCGTTGAACCCAAGAAAGGCATGTTGAGATTCGCCGCGCTTCCGAGATTGAGTGATCCGCCGATGTCCATGTTCGGCGGCGTGCTCGTACAGCCTGAGCAGATCGTTCCGATGATCGTGCCGTTGTTGGTGAGACTGCCGAAGACATACAGCGTGCCCGAGCGGATCGTGGTCGTCGCGCCGAGGTTGTTGAAGAGAGATCCGAAGAGTGCGCTCGTGCCGAAGAAGTTGGATTGCACGTGATTGAAGAAGAGGGGCGCGCTGATCGTGCCCGTTGTGATCGTGAAGGTGTCGCGGTTGTTGAAGGTTTCACCGACGCTGAGCGAACTGTCGGAATTCGCGGTCGTTGAGCCGATCGCCGTGGCCGTGCCGGCAAAGGTAAGTGATGCTCCTTGTTCGATACGCGTCTGACCATCAAGCTCCGCGATTGGCGCGTTGATCGAGAGTGACGAGTTCGTGCGCGCGGTCATGATGCCGCGGGAACCGAGAAGGAAACTGTCGCCCGTGATATCGGCGGATGCGCCCGCGGAGACTCGAAGCTGACCGAAGAACTCCGCCACCGCTCCCGCGGGAACCAGAATCGACGAAGAACCGCCAAGGGTGATCGCGGATTGCGACGGTGTGCGAATGTCGTCATTGCCGACAAAGATGAGTGATCTGCCGGCGGTATCAAGCGTGGAGATGCGCTTCCATGCCGCTTCGGTCGCGGTGATCTGTTGGCCGCTGACCGCGGGAAGCAATGCTGCCGCAAGCGAGGAATAAGTGACGCTCGTCGCGTCGTTGTTCGCTACCGAAAAGTCGGCGCCGACCATGTCATAGATCCATGCCGAACCCTGATTCAAGTTTCCGCTGACATCACTTCGGTACGCGCCGACAATCTGAGTGCTTCCATCGATGGCTGCGGCAATCGAGAAGTTGTCGTCCGAGGCGCCGGGCGCGACGATCTGCACTCGTTGTGTCCACGTTTCTCCGGCTCGAGCGAAGACATACGCAGCGCCTTGGTTGAGCTCGGCTCCGATGTCAACTGAATACGCTCCCACGATGGCCGTGTCCCCGGACAGATCGACGGAATATCCGAATTGGTCAGAAGCCATACCACCCGTGGCGACCAATTTGGCTTGCTGACTCCACGTAGAACCCGTCCGATTGAACACGTAAGCCGCGCCCTGTTGCGCGTTGCCACCAACGTCCTTTCCATAAGCTCCGGCGATGATCGAATCGCCGGAGACAGAGACCGAGGTCCCGAGATTATCTGATGAAGCGGCATCCGAAGCGATGAGTTTGGCCTGCTGATTCCAAACCGATCCGTTGCGAACGAATACATACGCCGCACCGGAATTCACAAGGCTCCCGGTATCATCGCCGTACGCGCCGGCGACAACGGTGTTTTCAAAGATGGAGACGGAGAACCCGAAGGAATCATCGGTGGCGCCATCGGAGGCGAAGAGCTTGGCTTGTTGCGTCCACACGG
>JBKDPX010000238.1:0-1375 GCA_046342165.1 Phycisphaerales bacterium
TGGATCGCACGCAGTTCGTCCAGCCTCTCCCACAGGTCGCGATTTTTCACCGGCTTCTTATCCGCCGTCTTCCAGCCGCGCTTCTTCCAATTTGCCATCCACTCGTTCAACCCGTTGAGGACGTACTGCGAATCAGAGTACAAATCGATGAATGTCGGCTTGTTCAGCGCGACCAAGCCTTCGATCACGGCGCGCAATTCCATGCGGTTGTTCGTGGTGTCCGCCTCACCGCCGCTGTCTTCGCGGATGGAACCGGAGGCGGGGTGCTTCAAGATGAAAGCCCAACCGCCCGGACCGGGATTTCCTGAGCAAGCCCCGTCCGTGTACAACTGCACATGCGGCAATCCGCTCACGATGCTCCCCCGTCGGCGCGAATCTGTCCGGCAAGTTGCGCCGCGGAAACCATCGCGATGCCTCCGCTGACATCCGTCCCGTAACGCGCAAGCGCGAGATCGTGACTTGCGTGATACGCGCGGCCCAGTTTGCTCCAGTCGAACTCCCACGAGTGCCGATCAACTTCGTTTCGCAACGCGATTCGGTCGCGACGTTCGAGCCGACAGAAGTTCATCAGCGAATTCGCGAGACTCGAAGCAGCATCGTGATAACTCTTGCCTCTGCGGCGCACGATCGTCATGCCCCACTTCTCGCTGTCCGCGAAGTTTTCCATGACGAACCTGCCGAACCCGGCGACATCAGATGTGATCGCCGGCACGCCCATCGCAAGACACTCAAGCGGCGTGTAACCCCAAGGCTCGTACATGCTCGGGAAGAGTCCAAGATGACAACCACGAACGAACTGGTCGTACTCGATTCCGAACAAACGGTTCGTCGGCGTGATGAAGTCCGGAACGTACACGATCTTGACCGGATCCTCCTCGCGATTCACCAATCCGAGTTGGCGGATCTGATTCAACACTGGATCGTTCGAATCATCCTCAAGTATGTGCGTGACGACCATCGGCATGCAGTGCTGTTTGAGCGCGTGCTGAGCGCGCTTGTAGCGGAGCATCCAATACTCATCGATGAGGTCATCCATGCGCAAGCGTCCGCCCGACGCGGCGCGCGAGAACAATCGCTTGCCGACTCCATCGACGATGTGCTGACAGACCTCGTTCAGTTCGTTAAGCACGCCGCGCTTTTCCATCGCGAGCGGATTGATGCTCTTCGTCGCTCGCTTGGTGACGATGAAGAAGACGACTTTCTTATCGATCTTCTCGTGTTTCATATGCGCGTTCAGGCGCGCCATCGCTTCAAGACACAGATCAAATCCCTTGTTCCGAGGCTCATAGCGACCGCTCGTGAACATGTACAACGTCTTGTCGAGATCGAAGGAATAACTCGGGAAGAAATGCCCCATCGTGAAACGGTGCAACGC
>JBKDPX010000239.1:0-6387 GCA_046342165.1 Phycisphaerales bacterium
CAGCTCGTTGACCGTACCAGACGGGAGTTTTTGCGCGCTGCTCGGGCCGTCCGGATGTGGCAAGTCGACGCTTCTGCGGATGATCGCGGGACTTGAGGGAGTGACAAGTGGCACGATCGCGCTTGACGGTGCGAATGTCACGGATGTTCACCCCAAGGATCGGGACATGGCGATGGTCTTCCAGAGCTATGCCCTGTATCCGCATCTTTCCGTGGCGGAGAACATCGCGTTCCCGCTCGTGATGAAGAAGGTTTCGAATGAGGAGAGGTTGCGCCGTGTGCGTGAAGCCGCGGCGCAGCTTTTTCTTTCGGATGTACTTGATCGATTGCCCGGTCAGTTGTCGGGCGGACAGCGTCAACGCGTGGCGGTGGCGCGCGCGATCGTTCGCAATCCGAAAGTGTTTTTGTTTGATGAGCCGCTGTCGAACCTCGACGCGAAACTGCGTCAATCCACGCGCGCGGAGTTGAAGCAACTTCACGCGAAGATGAAAGTGACAACGGTGTATGTGACACACGATCAGGAAGAGGCGATGGCTCTGGCCGACCTGATCGTGGTGATGAGCGAAGGTCGCATTCGGCAGATCGGTTCGCCGCTGGATTTGTATGAATCGCCCGCGGATCGTTTCGTGGCGGGATTCATCGGATCGCCGGCGATGAATTTCTTCGACTGCGTGATCGACGCATCGGGCATGATGCAGACGCCGTTCGGCGGAGTCTGCGGAATCAACGCGGCGAATCAGGTGACGGGCAAGGTCATCTGGGGAGTTCGCCCCTCCTCCGTGCGACTTCGCGTTTCGGATGACGGTGCGGGCGCGATCATCGCGGTCGAACCGCTCGGCGAGTTCAGTGATGTGACGTTGGAAATCAACGGGTGCCGGGTTCGTTCGAGGATCGAATCCTCGCGCGCGCTCGCGCCGGGCATGCGCGTCTGTGTTTCGATCGACGGCCCGAAAACCCATGTCTTTAGCGCGAACGAGGAAGGGGCGCGCTTCAACTGCAAGGTCGGATCGTTCAATCCGGCCGGAACGGAGTGTTTGGTATGAAAAGCCGTCGCGCTTTCACGTTGATCGAACTTCTCGTCGTCATCGCCATCATCGCACTGTTGATCGGCATTTTGTTGCCCGCGCTCGGTCAGGCCCGCGAAAGCGGCAAGAATGTGAAGTGCCAATCGCATATGCGTGGCATCGGTCAATCCTTGATGACCTACACGAATGACTACAAGGGGCGTTTCCCCCCCGTGCTTCACGACATCCCCGATCCGGACACCGGTCGCTTCAGCATGCAGTGGTACGACGAGAATCGAATCGGCCGCTATCTGCCGCAGGTCGACTTCAAGAACATTCTCGAAACCAACACGCGCAGCAACACGGTCGGCGGCGGCGTCATGGTGTGTCCGAACCATCCGCAGGGTGGCCGTTCGTACACGATGAATTTCTGGGCCTCGAGCGGCGGCAGTTGGATCAATGATCCCTCCGGCGGTCGTCCTCGCGTCTTCCTCCCGGGGCTCAACCCGAACGATCCGAGTGAAGCGCAGCGCGGCAAGGCCTTCGATAACACCGTGGACAACGGATCCTCCACCATGCTCGTCAGCGAGACCTGGGGACTCTGGCCGTCCGAAGTTCCCGGATCTGAGACCTCGTGGTTCTCCATCGGAAGCATCGGCTTCGCCGGAATGCCCGCCCAGCGTTTCGGCGCGGGATTCGGAATCACCACTCCCGGCGCATTTTCAGGTCCCTGGCTGAACCAGGCGCCGGAACTCGCGGGCGTCACGACGCCGGTCGAACTGCGCAGTTTCGTGCCGTTCTATCGCCACCCCAAGCAGAAGGGTCGATCCATCGAGAAAAAGGGCGGCGTGAACTTCACCTTCGTCGACGGTCACGTCGGACAGTTTAAGTACGGCGATCTCGTTGACTCCGCCAATCAAAGCACCCGCAAGGTGCTCTGGTCTCCGAAAGATCACGAACTCCAGAACTGACGGTTCGTCTTGCAAGCGCAAACCGATACATCAACCCCTCGACGCTCCGTCGCCATCACCATCATCGGCGCCGTCGCGGCGGTTTCAAGCATCTTCATGTTGGTTCTCGGATCTTCAAGGCCCGAAGGAATCACCATGTGGACGTTTGCGCGTCTTCATAACGATATCTATCAACCGGCGATTGAGGTTCGAAACGCCGGAATCGACCCGAACGTGACGTGCTCCGTGCTCGGCATTCAAGCGATCGAGCAGCGCATGCTCTCGTCGTTCCTGTCGCGGACTCCGAGCGCGGATTTGCTTGAGGTCGAACGCCGAATCGCTTCCCGCGCCTTCGCGGGGCCGGCCGAAGCCGTTGGATTCGTCGATCTGACGGATCGGCTCAAGGCCGAAGGCCTGCTCGAGCGCATCAATGCTCCGAGTTTCACGCCATGGAGTTCTCGCGGCAGAATCTACGGACTTCCACATGACGTTCATCCCGTGATGCTGGGTTATCGTGCGGATATCGTCGAAGCCGCGGGAATCGATGTTTCGACAATCGAGACGTGGGATGATTTCATCCGCGTGCTTTCTCCTTTGCTGATGAACTCGGACGGCACGCGCCGCACGGATCGCTTTCTGCTCAACATGTGGGAGACCCACATGGATGCGCTCGAAGCGTTGGTGCTCCAAGCCGGCGGCGGCGCCGTCGATGAGCGGGGCCTGCCGATGCTTGATCATCCCGCGAACGCGAAAGTCCTCGCCAGCGCGATGGCGTGGGCGCACGGCAAGGATCGGATCGCGGCCGATGCGCCGTACTTCAGCGCTTCAGGCAATCAGCTGCTCCTCGATGGATTCGTGATCGCTTCGTTCGTCCCCGATTGGATGTGCAATCTCTGGCGCAAGGAGATTCCGCAACTGGCGGGCAAAGTGAAACTCATGCCGCTGCCGGCCTGGGAAAAGGGCGGACGAAGAACGAGCGTGTGGGGAGGAACCATGCTCGGTATTTCGAGAGACTCCAAGAACATCGAGCAATCATGGGAGTTCGCGAAGTATCTGTATCTGGATCAGGATCTCGCACGCAGACTTTTCGTTGAAGGTGACATCATCAGTCCGGTGCGCGAGTTCTGGAACGATCCGGTGTACGACGCACCTGATCCCTTCTTCAGCAACCAACCCCGAGGCAGGCTCTTCGTCTCACTCGCGGGTGATCTTCCCCCTCGCTACAACTCGCCATTTGGTGCGATGGCCGTTGAGAAACTGCGCTCAGTGGCGAGCGAACTCGCCGCGTACGCGGATGCTCACCCGGGCACGACAGCATCCGATCTGGAACCAAAGGCTCGTGAATTGCTGAAGAGCGCGCAAACCGAAGTCATGGTGCACGCCAAGCGCAACCGCTTCTTCGCTGAAGCGGAGGTGGTGACGCCATGACTCGCGCGCCGGGACAAACCCGTTGGGCGCCTTGGGCGCTGCTCGCACCGTTCCTCGTGATTTTCGCGGTGTTCACGCTGTATCCGACGATTTCGTCGATTTGGTTGTCCACAAGACAGACCTTCGGCCCCGGAGTTTCCGTGCCGGTGGGCTTCGGCAACTTCAGCGCGCTGATCAAAGATCCCGCGTTCCATAAGGCGCTTCGCAACACCATCGTCTTCACGCTCGGAAGCGTGTTCGTGCAACTGCCACTGTCGCTGTTACTCGCGCTTGCGCTCAACAGGCCGGACATCCGTGGCCGCGCGTTCTTCCGAGTGGTGCTCTTCTCTCCAGTGCTCGTCGGTGTCGTGTTCGTCGGCATGCTCTTCTCGGTGCTTTTTGAAAAGCGCACGGGACTGCTCAATCAACTCCTGCATTCAACGATCGGTTGGGATCTCGACTTCCCGTGGCTGCAGACGTACGTGATGCCCGCACTCATCATCGCCACGTTGTGGCAGTACGTCGGGTTCAACATGGTCTACTTCCTCGCGGCGCTTCAGAATGTGCCGAAAGAACTCGAAGAAGCCGCGATGATGGACAACGCGGGCGTGTGGGATCGGTTCCGTCATGTCACGATTCCCGCGATCCGTCCGGTGGCCACCTTCGTCGTTTTGCTTTCGATCATCGGCAGCTTCCAGATCTTCGAACTTCCGTTCATCCTGCTCAACGGCAGTGGCGGCCCTGAAGATCGCGGACTGACGCTTGTGATGTACCTCTATCAAACAGGATTCCAGACCGGCGATCTCGGATTCGCGTCCGCCATCGGTTGGGTGATGGCTGTATTGCTCTGCTTCTGCGCGGCGATCCAGCGCTTCTTCGGCGCGGGCAAGGAGGCTGCATGAGCGCGCCGGGGATGCCAACTCGCGGAGCAACGGGCCGAACGATCAGTCACATCGCGTTGTGCTTCGCGGCGTTGCTGGTGCTGTTGCCGTTCGCATGGTTGATCTGTGCGTCGCTGAAGAGCGCGAGTGATTTCTTTACCTCACCTTTCCTGCCGCGAGGAGAGGGCTTCCTCGGCGTGGCGTGGGAGAAGCTGACGCTCACGAATTTCGCGACTCTGTTCACGACGGCGGGGTTCGCCCGCGGCGTGGTGAACTCGCTGTTCATTTCATCGGTCTCCGCGCTCGGAGCGACACTGGTGTGTTCGATGGCAGGCTACGCGCTCGCGCGCCTGGAGTTCGCGGGGCGGTCGTTCGTGACGTGGCTAGTACTGGTGGCGCTGATCATTCCCCCGCCGCTGCTCATCGCTCCCGGCTTCCGCGTGCTGTTTGAACTCGGATTGCTTGATTCGTTCGCGGGATTGATCATTCCCGCACTTGCGCCGGCGTTCGGCGTGTATCTGTTCAGGCAAGCGGTCATCAGTTCGGTGCCTCGGGAACTCATCGATGCGGCGCGTAGCGACGGTTGCGGAGAGATCCGGACTTTTTTCGGTATCGTGCTGCCGCTGGTTCGTCCGATGACATCGGCGTTTCTGCTCATCACGTTCCTTGGCGTGTGGAACAACTATCTGACGCCGCAGGTGGTGATGCAGTCGGAAGGGAAGTTCCCGTTGTCCGTGATGATTTCGCAATTGAAGAACGTCTACTACCAAGATTACGGTTTGCTGATGGCCGGGACGTTGGTGTCCATCGCACCCGTAGCATGTTTGTTTCTGTTTCTCCAACGTGATTTCGTCGCCGGGCTGACTTCCGGCGCGGTGAAGGGTTGATGACGATGTCGTACTCGACTGAACAAACCGTGTTTCCAAGCGGGTTCCTGTGGGGCGCATCTTCCTCGAGCTATCAAATCGAGGGCGGTTCACTTCCGCACCAACGCTCCGAGTCCGTGTGGGACATGTTCTGCAAGCGTGAAGGCGCCGTGCATGGCGGGCACAACGGTCTTCATGCATGCGATCACATTCACCGCTACGAGGAGGATGTCCGCATCATGCGGGCGATGGGCTTGCACGCCTATCGGCTGTCGATCGCATGGCCTCGCGTGATCCCCGGCGGCGTCGGTGAGGTGCACGAAGCGGGACTCGATTTTTACGACCGCCTCGTCGACTGCTTGCTCGCGCACGATATCGAGCCGTGGGTCACGCTCTTCCATTGGGATTATCCGCTCGCGCTGTATCATCGCGGCGGTTGGCTGAATCGTGACAGTGCGGCGTGGTTCGCCGAGTACACCGCCGCGGTTGTTCGCAAGATCGGCGATCGCGTGTCGAACTGGATGACGATCAACGAGCCGCAGGTCTTCCTGCAACTCGGACACGGCGATGGCACACACGCGCCGGGATTGAAGCTTCCGCTCAGCGAACGATTGCTCGCGTCGCACAACGTACTGCGCGCGCACGGCATGAGCGTGCAGACGATTCGCGCGCTCGCGCGCAAGCCCTCGACGATCGGATGGGCGCCTGTCGGACACGTGCAGTTCCCGGCGACGCCGACGAAAGAGAACATCGACGCCGCGAGAAAAGGCACCTTCGCGATCACGCGTAAGGATCTGTGGAACAACACGTGGTTCGCCGATCCCGTGGTGCTCGGTCACTATCCGGAGGACGGTCTCAAGCTGTTCGGCAATGATGTGCCGCGGATCGAGGCGGGCGATATGGAGTTGATCCGCCAGAAGCTCGACTTCTACGGCGTGAACATTTACACCGGCACTCCGGTGACGAGCGTGAACGGGGAACCCAAGGCCGTTGATGCCAAGCCGGGCGCGGCGCGCACGGGCTTCAACTGGACGATCGAGCCGGATTCTCTTCACTACGGCCCGCGATTCCTGCACGAGCGATATAAGTTGCCCGTATATATCACGGAGAACGGCATGTCGAGCCTTGATTGGCCCGATGCCGACGGACGCGTGCTCGACACGGGACGCATCGATTACACCAGGCGATATCTGCGATCACTGCACGCGGCGATTCAAGCCGGCGCGGATATCCGCGGGTACTTCCACTGGTCGATTCTCGACAATTTCGAATGGGCCGAG
>JBKDPX010000240.1:0-10115 GCA_046342165.1 Phycisphaerales bacterium
TCCCGGGACCGCGGGCGGAGCGAATGCTCGAACGATTCGCTTTGTCAAACGACGCCTTGAAGATGTACGAGAACCCAGCCGCGCGGCACGCCGCAAGCAATTCAGTTCCGATCATCAATCCGGATTCATAGCTCTCAAGCACACAAGGTCCCGCGATGATCGCGAGCGGCTTTCCGGCACCGATTTCAACGGACCCAGCTTTGCAAATTCTGCTCATGGACAAGGGTACGCCCGGGGAAATCGCGGCGGCACTTTGCCGGCAACAATCCCTCGCATGCTCAACCGATTCACCCCGTTGCTCTTGCTCGCCATCTTCGCGGAAGTCGCGGCTGGCTTTCAAATCAAAATCGACACCGAACTTGTGGCGAAGGCCAACCAAACTGTGAGTTCCGAACGACTGCGCGCGCTTCATGATGTGCTCGCATCGGAGCCGCACGTCGCAGGCACTCCGGGAGATGCACGAACGATTGATCGACTGATGAGCGCCTTCACGGACGCGGGCCTGAAGCCTTGGAAGCACGAGTTCGTCCCGCTGCTCGCCAAGCCCGTTGAAGCGGAACTCGAGATCATCTCTCCCGAACGAATCTCTCTGTCGGTAAAGGAGTATCCCGCACTCGGTGACAGCGATACCGATCACCCAGATCTCACGATCGGTTGGAACGCGTATTCGGGATCAGGTGAGGTCACGGGTGAAGTGGTCTACGCGCATTTCGGGCGAGACGAGGATTTCGCAAGGTTGAAGGAACTCGGCATCGACGTCAAGGACAAGATCGTTCTGGCGCGATATGGCGGCAACTACCGCGGCTACAAAGTGAAGTTTGCAGAAGCCGCGGGAGCAAAGGGGCTGATCATCTTCTCGGATCCTGCGGATGTCGGCTTTGTCCTGGGTCCCGGATATCCGGAAGGCACCTTCTACAACGAATGCTGCATACAACGCGGCAGCATCGTGACGCTCGGCTACCAAGGAGATCCGCTGACGCCTGGCATCTGTGCGACGCATGACGCGCCGCGACTGCGCGAAGAGGAAACAGCCTTGCCACGAATTCCGGTTCAGCCAATCGGCTTCGGTCCGGCCCGTGAGATTCTGGCTCGGATGCAGGGCGAGAGAGTGCCGGAAGACTGGCAGGGAGGTTTTAAGAATCCTTACAAGTTGACAGGCGGAGCAGAACTGCTTGTACGACTCAAGGTGATACAGAAAAGAGAGTTGACGCCGACGGCGAATGTGTTGGCGCAGATCGAAGGAGCGATCTATCCCGATGAAAAAGTGATCATCGGCTGTCACCACGATGCATGGAATCACGGCGCGGCGGATCCGACGTGCGGCACGATCGCGGTGCTTGAGGCGGCGCGTGTGTTGAAGCAACTCGCCGATCATGGACATCGGCCCGCTCGCACCATCATTTTCGCGACATGGGGCGCGGAAGAGTTCGGCATCATCGGAAGCAGTGAATGGGTCGAGGGGAACATTGACGATCTCATCTCTAACGGCGTTGCGTATCTCAACCTCGATATGGCTTCGATGGGTCTCAACTTCGGTGCATCCGCGACGCCCTCCTTGCGAGCCGTGATTCGTGAATGCGCGAAGTTGGTTCCGGCGGCATCGAAAAGCGACGGTTCACCGATCATTGACGCCGGATTCGGCGATATCGGTTCTCTCGGCGGCGGATCCGATCATGTCGCGTTCATCTGCCATGCCGCGGTACCGAGCGTTGCGTTCTCCTCCGGTGGCTCGAAGGGGTCTTCCTATCACACCGCGTACGACACGCTGCGCTGGTATCGCAAGACCGTCGGCGAGGACTATGCATCACCGACCATGATCACACGCATGACGTGTGCGTTCGCGATCGCCATGGGATGGGGGGATCGAATCCCTTACGACCCGGCCGCGAACTTCGCTGAAGCGGCGACGCATGCACAAACGCGATCCAAGGAACCGGGCGCGCATCCTGCATGGGCTGTCGCTCACGACATCTTTGAACCGGCGGCTCGTCATGTGGCGTCTTTGCCCGATGGAGAAACGCGACTGGTCAATTCGCGCAATATGAAACTTGAACGCGTATGGCTTTCGGATCGCACGGGACTCTCGACAAGACCTTGGTTTCGCAACCATTTGGTCGCGACCGACGAGTACTCGGGATATGGAAGTTGGGTCCTTCCGGCGGTTACGGGCGCGATCAAACGAAAGGATGAGATTGAAGTTGAGCGCGCCCTTGGCGCATGTCGTGACATCGCGCGCCGCGCACGCTCCGTCGAAAGTCACTAGAATGCCACGCTACAAGGGAGCCCGATCATGTCCGACTCACCGATTTCGCAATTGAAAGATCCCAAAGCCATCATCGCCATGGTCATCGGAGCGATCGCCATCGGCGTATTTCTGTACAGTTGCAGAGATACGGGACCCGGCGAAACACTTACGAAGGATCAGAAGAACGACGAAGTGCTGCGCAATGCGATGTATCGTGTGCTCAAGGCGGTCAAGGCCGGTCAAAAGCCAACGAAGGGATCGGAACTGCCTCCGTTGGAAACCGAAGAGCCGAACCCAAACGACGCTTACGGCAACGAGTTGACGATCGATATCACTCCCTTGGCCGGCAAGAACATGTCCGTGATCATCCACTCCGCCGGATTGGATAAGACCGCGGGGACGGACGACGACATGCGCGCGGAGACCGCCATCCGTCATGAAGGCGGTCCCGGTTACGACGAGTACTTCTTGAATGTCGTTGTCGTGAGCACCGGCAAACCGCAGTGAATAGCCCGTGAGGAGTTCGCATGTCCAAGATTGTCGTATTGGGCGCCGGCATGGTCGGCAGTGTCATTGCGTCTGATCTTGCCGCAAGCGGTTCATTGAGCGTGACCATCGCGGATATGCGCGAAGAGAACCTTCGTCTTGCGGCCGCGCGCTGCAACGGTCGAGCCACCACCGCCTGTCTTGACCTCTCGGATATGACGGCGCTCAAACGACTGATCTCCGAACACGATCTTGTTGTCGGCGCATTGTCGAGCCATCTCGGCATGAACGCATTGCGTGCGGTCATCGAATCGAAAAAGAATTATTGTGACATCAGCTTCATGGGTGAGGATGCGATCGAACTCGATGCACTCGCGAAATCAAACGGCGTGACGGCGATCGTGGATTGCGGCGTGGCGCCCGGGATGAGCAATCTGTTGGCCGGATACGGCGCATCGTTGCTCAACCCGTGTGAATCGATCGAGATCTATGTCGGCGGTTTGCCGGTCGAACGACGAATGCCGTTTCAATACAAGGCGGGCTTCTCGCCCGCAGATGTGATCGAGGAGTACACACGCCCGTCTCGCATCGTGGAAAACGGCAAGATCGTCATCCGCCCCGCATTGAGCGAGGCGGAGTTGATGGACTTCCCGGGCGTCGGCACTCTTGAAGCCTTTAACACCGACGGCTTGCGCTCGATCGCCACGACGCTCAACGTTCCCTTCATGAAAGAGAAAACCCTGCGCTATCCCGGGCACATCGCGCTCATGTCGGCCCTGCGCGACATCGGTCTCTTTTCAAAACAGCCGGTCTCCGTCGGCGGCAAGAATGTGGTTCCGCTCGATCTCACCTCGACACTCATGTTCCCGAAATGGAAGTACGAACCGGGTGAACGGGATCTCACCGTCATGTGCGTCATCGCACGCGGAATCAAGTCAGGCAAACGCACGACACTGCGATGGGATGTGCTCGATCACCTGGATCCCTCAACGGGATTCACCAGCATGTCGCGAACCACCGCCTTCCCCTGCGCGATGTTCGCCCGCATGATCCTCGACGGCACCATCTCGGATCGTGGCGTGCTGCCGCCGGAATTGCTCGCTCGTCCGAAGATCGTCAATCGCGTGTTCGCCGAACACGAGGCGCGCGGAATCAGTTATCGATTCAGCGAAACGCCTTCCTAATCGTCAAACGTCGACACGCTCAAACACGACACGGTCATCCACCAACCGCGCGAAGTGCGCATCGATGTGGTCCAAGCCCGTGACGCGATGCACAAACGCCGCGGCGCGAACCAGATCCGCCTTTTGAACAAGTTCCAGCCGCGGCTCCTTGAGCTCCAATCGATTGCCGTAAAACGCGCAGCCGCCGTGAGCGATCAGCACAACCCGCTTGAGACCGTGCACCTCGACCAGGAACTGCAACTCGTCGACAACGCCTTGCTCCTCCAAGTGCGCCTGCGGATGGCCGGCAAGACAGGCCGGCCCGCCCGGAAGCGAAACGCGGTCATAGCGAGGAAGTGACAGACCGTTTTGCAGAAAGTCGTCGAAATGCTCCCCCAATCGCCCGTCCGAGCAGTACACCGCCGCGGCATGGATACGGGAGACTTCATACTTGATCTTGCTCTCGTACAACGTTCACTCCTCTCACACGAGCTTCAACGCAAAGAAGATCGCCGTGAATGTAAGATCCGCAAAGATGATCGCCACAACGCAATGCACCACGGTGTACGTCGTCGCGCGGCCGACTCCCGCGGCACCGTCCTTCACGGACAAACCGTGATGACACGCGATCAATCCGATCAGCAAGCCGAAAATGGCGCTCTTGGCGACACCGGTGTAAAAGTCGATGCTCTTCACCTGCATCAGAAAGTTGCTCATGTAACTCGCATACGGGATATCGAGAACGGTCATGGAAATGCCGAGCGAGGCGACGATCGCAACCAAATCGGCCACCACTCCCAAAACCGTCATGCTGACAAGAGAAGCGATCACGCGCGGCACGACGAGAAAGCGAACGGGATCCAAGGCGTGGGCTTCGAGCGCCTCAACCTCCTCACCCACAACCATCGTTCCGATTTCCGCCGCGATACTCGCCCCGGCAAATCCGGTCAGCACGATCGAACCGATCAGCGGCCCGAGCTCGCGCAACACCGCGACGCCGATGATGTTCGCCACGAGTTCCTTCTGTCCGAACTGGTCCAACGGAGGCGCCAATTGCAGCGCAAGGATCAATCCGACGCATGATGAAACCAACGAGACGATGAAGACCGACCGCACGCCGACGCGGATGATCTGAGAGACGATCGCAGGGCGGCCGATGCGCACGTTACGCCGGAACGCGGAGAGCACGATCCACTTGAAACCCTCAAGAAACAACCACAGAACCTGTCCCGTGATTTCAAGCGCCGTGAGTGTCATGTTGCCCGCGACATGAAACGGAAACAGCGCGGCACGCACGACCGGGTTGGGTGATGATTCACTCATGGTTCAACCCTTGAATCAGCCCAGTGCATCCGATCGTGAAGTCACGATCGTGAACACGGTGTGAAGACGAGCAATTTCGAAGATCGCGCGAACGCGATCGCTCATGCCGCACAATACCAGCGGAATCTGCTGCTTCTTTGTTCCCTGAAGCGCTTCAACCAATGTCGCGACACCCGGCGTCGCCATGTACGGCACGCCGGCAAGATCGACGACCAACTTCGCAGGCTTTTGATCAAGGCCGCTCTTGAGAAACTGCTTGAACGACGGCGCCTCGTGATATCCGATGTCCCCTTCAGGGACCACGATCACCGCCGCGCCTTCTTTCACGATGTTCACTTTGATGACGCCGCGTTCAGCCACGCTGCTCTCCCTTCGACACGACGCCAGAATCCGTGCGTACGCGTTTGACCATCGTCAAACGCATTCCGACACGATCGCGGCGCTCATATCTGACTTCGTCCATCACTTCCCGGATAATGTGCACGCCAAGTCCACCCGGGCGTATCTCTTCAAGCGGCCGACTCTTGATCGTGTCGGGATCCACCTGACGAGCTTCATCTTCGATCACGATACGAATCCCGTCGGGCGAATCATGGTTGCCGAGCGGTTCGATACTCATCCAAATCCGGCCGTCATGACGCTTGTCGTAGCCGTGTCGCATGACGTTGATCAGCGCTTCGTCAGTGGCGAGCGCGATCTGAGACGCCTCGGTCTCGGCGAATCCGCATCGCTTCATCACCTGATGCACCAGCTCCCGCACCCCGCACAAGTATGCGGGATTGCTGACGAGTTCGATGCGCAGATCGGCTCCGCCGCTCATGGATGTACCCCTCCATCAACGTTCTCCGCCACTCGAACTCTCCATCGCTCGATCGCAACCTCGCGCTCCGCCTTCGGGCCAAACGGGTCATACCCCAGATTCGTGCCCGTCAATCGCTCCAACCCGTCGATCGCCATCATCCGAGTTGACGGCTCGCTCGCGTCCAACATCCGCACGATCGCTCTCAAATCCGCGGCATCACCCTTGCGAACCTCCTCCACGATGGCCGCTTCGCGCTGACGGGCGAATCCCGCCTCAAAGTCAGGCTTCAGTCCGGGACCGCATCCCGGGAGGACAAGTACCAAGGCTGTCAACAAAGTTCTTCGGACCACGGGACACATCATAAAGGCTTTCAATGCCCCCTGCACGGCCGTCAGCGGCTAAACTTTGCCCTTCCGGGACAGCTCGGTTCCGGATCTCCCCTTTCAAACGTACGGACGGCAGATGAACCCGAAGACTCTCCCTCACGACGAAGTGGTCCCCATTCTGGATTTCGGCTCGCAGACCGCCCAGCTCATCGCCCGGCGCGTCCGCGAAGCCGGCGTCTTCTCGTGGCTCGTCTCCCCGAAGATCACCGCCGAAGAACTCCGTGCCATGAAGCCCAAGGGCATCATCTTGAGCGGCGGCCCTTCAAGCGTCTACGAAAAGGGTGCGCCCACCTGCGATCCCGCCATTTTCGATCTCGGCGTACCCGTTCTCGGCATCTGCTACGGCATGCAACTGGCCTGCCATCTGCTCGGTGGCAAGGTTGAACGAGCCGACCATCGTGAGTTCGGTCGCGCGGGCCTTTCCGTGCTCGACTCGACCGATCTCTTCGCAGCGATCCCGGATCGTTGCACTGTTTGGATGAGCCATGGTGATCAAGTCACCGATGTTGATCGCAAACTCTTCGTGCCCATCGCGTCCACGCCCACATGCCCGAACGCCGCGGTGCGTTCCTCGAACCCCGCACGACGCTTCTTCGGTGTGCAATTCCACCCCGAAGTGACTCACACACCGCACGGCACGGACCTGATTCAAAACTTCCTTTACAACATCTGTCGGTGTGACGGCACATGGAAGATGTCCGACTATGCGGAGACCGCCGCGAAAGCCGTGCGCGAGCAAGTCGGCGATGCACATGTGATCTGCGGACTTTCCGGCGGCGTTGACTCCGCGGTCGTCGCTGCGCTACTTCACCGCGCCATCGGCGATCGTCTGCATTGCGTCTTCGTTGATACAGGCCTGCTTCGAAAGAACGAACGGGCGCTTGTCGAACAGACATTCCGCGATCACTTCAAAGTCGATCTCCACGTCGCTGATTCCGAATCGGATTTCCTTTCCGACCTCGCAGGCATCACCGATCCGCAGGAAAAGCGCCGCCGCATCGGCAAGCGCTTCATCGATGTCTTCAAAGCCGCGGCGAAGTCGATTCCCAACGCCACATTCCTCGCACAAGGCACGCTGTATCCCGATGTGATCGAAAGCGGTCACGGCCACGCGGGAACCGCAGCCGGAATCAAACTGCACCACAACGTCGGCGGCCTTCCCGCCGATCTCGGATTCAAACTTGTCGAACCGCTTCGTGAACTCTTCAAAGACGAAGTGCGTCGACTCGGTGAAGTGCTCGGTCTTCCCGATCAAATGGTGTGGAGACATCCATTCCCGGGGCCGGGCCTCGCCGTTCGCGTGCTCGGGGAAGTCACCAAGCCGAAACTTGAAATCCTCCGCGATTGCGATGAGATTCTGCTCGAAGAAATCACCGCGGCGAATCTGTATCGCAAAACCTCGCAGGTCTTCGCTGTTCTCCTTCCCGTGCAATCCGTCGGAGTGATGGGCGACGGTCGTACCTATGACTCCACAGTCGCGATTCGCGCCGTTGAAACGCAGGACTTCATGACCGCGGACTGGTCGCGTATTCCCTACGACGTCCTCGCGACGATCTCCAATCGCATCATCAACGAAGTGCGCGGGGTCAATCGCTGCGTGTACGACATCTCATCGAAGCCGCCCGCAACGATCGAATGGGAATGATCATGCAGGTTCGGGGAACGGAATGTTCGAAATCTCAACATCCGGATTTCGACTCTGGAAGAATCTCAACGCCCACTCATCGCTCATGATGACGACCGCGCGCCCCTTGTCATCAAACGCCAATCGCGCGCCGTCCGGAATGTCCGGAAGCAAAGCGTGATCAAGTTCCGCCGGATTCGGAGGCGGTACGCCCTGCTTGCGCCACCAACGGACGAGTCCGAATGAAGTCATTTCCAGTCGCGACGGCGCGTTGTATTCGTTCTCCAATCGGTGAACGAAAACCTCGAATTGCAACGGTCCGACCGCGGCGAGCAAAGGCACTTTCATCGCGCCGCCGATGACTTCGAAACTCCGCGCCACGCCTTCTCTCAGCAACTGCTCCAAGCCGAGCCGGAACTTCTTGAAGTTCGCGGGCTGAGGATTATGTAAGAACGCGAAACACTCGGGGGTGAACTCGGGAATCTCGCTGTACTGAATCGTGCGATCATCCGTCAATGTGTCGCCGATACCGAAGAGGTCGTTTCCAACCAATCCGACGACATCCCCCGCCACCGCTTCATCCACCGTCTCACGCTGATTGCCGAACAACTTCGCGGCGTTGCCCAATCGCACTCGACGCCCGCTCTGCACGTGCACGACGAACATATCGCGCTCGAACTTGCCCGACACCACTCGCATGAACGCGATGCGATCCCGGTGACGCGGATCCATATTCGCTTGAATCTTGAAGATGAATCCGCTGAAGCGCGAATCGTCGGGCTTGATCTCAACCTCTGCGCTCTTGCGGCTCGTCGGCGGCAGCGAATGGTTCAAGAAGCCGTCGAGCAGCAACTGAACGCCGAAATTGTTCATCGCACTGCCGAAGTAGACGGGGGTCGTCTGGCCCGCGTGCACGCTTGCAAGATCAAATGCCGCACCCGCACCGTCGAGCATGCGAATCTCATCGATCGATTCACCATGTTCCGACGGATTGAGCTTCTCCATCAACGCCGCATCATCCAGCCCGACTTGCTCCACGGGCGCTTCGAAGGCGCCGCCTTTGGTACGCTCGAACAAGTGCATCGTGCGGGTCAGACGGTCGTAGACGCCTTTGAATGTCGGCCCGCCGCCGATCGGCCAGTTGACGGGATAAGCCTGAATGCCCAGCACCTTCTCAAGTTCATCGATCAGATCCAGCGGCGAACGCATCGGGCGATCGCACTTATTCATGAACGTGCAGATGGGCACGCCGCGCTGACGGCAAACCTCGAACAACTTGCGCGTCTGCGATTCGACGCCTTTACCGGCGTCAATCACCATCACCGCGGCATCGACCGCCGTCAAGACGCGATATGTGTCTTCGGAAAAGTCCTTGTGGCCCGGCGTATCGAGCAGATTGACCTTGTAGCCGTGATAGTCGAACTGCAGCAGCGTTGAGCTGATGGAGATACCGCGCTGCTTTTCAAGCTCCATCCAGTCCGACGCCGTCGATCGCTGGTTCTTGCGACTGGTGACCGATCCCGCCAATTCAATCGCGCCGCCGTAGAGCAGCAACTTCTCCGTCAGCGTCGTTTTACCCGCGTCGGGGTGGGAAATGATCGCGAAAGTGCGCCGCTTGGAGATTTCTTGGGTCAGATTCATTGGTGATGTCGAAAGATACTCAGGCGGAAACGATAGCCTCAGACTTTCAAGGGGATCGATCAATCGGAGTCCGAACATGAACCTGCATTTCAGGCATGTCGTGTGTTGCATCAGTCTTTGGGCGCTCGCAGGTTGCGTTGACCACGCGCCCGCTTACCGGGAGGCGCTGATCACGCCAAGACAGGAACTGCTCGGCGAATGGATCATCGAAGCGAAATCTGATCAACCGAACACGAATCCCGAGTTGATCCCGGTCAAGGTCACGGCGCGCGCCGTACCGATCACCAACGGGCGTCTCGGGGACTACAACACACCTGAAACACCCAAGCGAACCTCGCAGGGCTACACCTTCGTCATCACATTGCCGCCTGAGAACGGGGAATCCGCTCGGAAGACTCGTGCATACGACGCCGTGGTGCTGTCGATTTCGGGACATGAGTTCATC
>JBKDPX010000241.1:0-3337 GCA_046342165.1 Phycisphaerales bacterium
TCCATGTCGGACATCATCGTCGCGACGGATTCCGCATTCTTGTTGGCGTTGCGAGCCTCATTCGCGAGGAACGCCGCGCCGATTGCGCCGAGAATCGCGATCGCCGCCGCCAATCGCACCGGTGCTTGACGCGAGATGAACGGGATGATCCGCCCGATCACCGATGGGGTGTTCGCGCGACGCACTTCACGCATGACATGTTCGAACATCCTTGCTTCGAAATCAGGCGCAGTCGCACCTTGATCATATTTCGCGATTTGATTCAATTCTGATTCGATGTCTTGGAATTGATCCTGATTCATATCACACCTCAAAACTCTATGTGCCGCGCACCGGGAATCCCGATCGAGGCGATGCTTCCGGATGGACATCCGACTCCATCAGTTCTTTCAGTTTCTTCAACGCGCGATGATGTCTCGCAAGCAATGTGCCCATGGGTTCATCGAGCAATTCAGAGATCTGCTTGAAACTGAGTCCTCCGTGATGCCGCAGCAGGACGACATCGCGATCCGACTCTGAAAGTGCCTCCAAAGCCCGCCTCAATCTTGAATGTTCCTCGTTGTCATGACGCTCGTGAATCTGTCCTTGTGCAAGTTCTTCGAGCGCGTCTCCCGCCGGAGTATCCGGACGAATGCGGTTTCGACGAACAAGGTCTCTCAGACGATTGATCGCGATGCGAAAAATCCAAGCTTCGAATCGACCGTCATCGGTGTACTCGCCTCCCATCAACTTCGCCGAGACTGTGGCCAGCACGGACTGCGTGATCTCCTCACCGATTTCGACGCTGTGACAACGAGCGAACACAAGTCCGAAGATCCGTCGTGAATACCGATCGACCAGAAACTTCCACGCCGACGGATCGCCAGCCCGCGCCGCGCGAATTGCGGGCGAGAGATCGATGTCGTCGTCGGTAGGTTCCTTCCCCTGAATCAACAACGCTCCTTCGCTGTCAGTCCAACGCTCGAGTTTCGATGGTATTGCAAACCTCGCGGTCGCGTACGGAAATCGTAAGGGTTGCGGTTCGGGGGACTTTCCCGGTTACCCTGCGATTGCCATGCAAATTCAATACACCGTCACGGCCCGCCTGCGTTCGAATGCCGACCTCGAGGAGTATTTGGATTGGCTTGAGGCTGATCATCTTCGCAAGGTACTCGATGCCGGCGCTTTGGATGCCACACTTGTTCTCCCGGACTCGGATGATGGGACGTTCATGGTACGATGCGAGTACACATTCGAGAGTCGCGATAGTTTCGATCGCTATGTTCGCGAACAGGCCCCGCGATTGCGTCGGGAGGGGTTGGAACGGTTCCCGGCGGAGCGGGGAGTGGTTTTTACGCGGGAAACCGCCGTGGTGCGTATCAGTATGTAATGTTCAAGTAATTGGGCGGTTCGACGGAATCCGGGGCACACATTGGATCGCGATTCAGATGAACTCCTGTTCGAGCAATATCGCCGGGGCGACCTCGGCGCGTTCCGAACATTGGTCGAACGCCACCACGACGACCTGCTCCGGTTTTTAACCAGGCTCACGGGCGACGCCGCGGGAGCCGAGGATGTCTTTCAGGAGACATTTCTTCAGGTTCACCACGCAGCCGATACATTCGATGAAACCCGCAAATTGAGACCATGGCTTTTTACGATCGCGGCGAACAAGGCCAGGGACTATTTGCGTAGAAAGGCTCGACGTCGCACATTGGACTTGTCGGCTCCGCTCGAGTCGAACGGGGACGGTGGCGGCGGCTTGTTCATCGATCTCCTCGAGGTGCGCGTGCCGGGTCCCGATGCGCGCATGAGCGAGAGTGAAACAAACGAGAAGGTTCAACATGCTTTGGACAGATTGCCATATGCGCTTCGAGAGATTCTTTTGCTCGCGTACTTCCAGCGTTTGAGTTACAACTTGATCGCCGACGAATTGGAGATTCCCATCGGTACGGTGAAATCGAGATTGCATTCGGCCGTCGCGGCATTCGCGAAGCAGTGGAAATTGCAAAACCCTGAATCAAATAATCTGCATGAGTCATGATGAAGCCCACCAACACGATGCGTTGAACTCCGCCGATCGCGCGGCGGTGGATGCGGTCATGGGAGAAGGCAACGCTGACGCCGAGCGGGTTGCCAAGGTGAGATCGCTCTTGTCCCTGCTCGATAGCGGAGGAGACACGAAGGATCGGGATTCCCGCATCGACACGGTCATCGCGGCCGTTCTTCGATCGAGGCGCATCACATCGGCGCAAGCAGTGGAACTTCATCCGCAAGATGAGGAAGCGCTCGAAGCACTGATCGGCGAGGCATTCGTGGCGAAGGAAGTCCCCTCCGTACTGAAAGATCGTGCGAATCGGATTGATGCGCTCTTGAACACCCTGAATACTCCGGTACCTCATGAAAGCGAGCGTGCTGAGAGAATCAACGCGGTGATGGATCGGTTGTCCGTCGCACGTGTCATCAAGTTCCCCAATGCGCAGCCAAACGAGTCCAAGCGGATCCGCGCGCGATTGGCGGACATCGTGTCCATCGCCGCAGTATTGCTTCTGGGATTCAGTCTGCTTTGGCCGGTGTTCTCGACCGCGCGGGGTTATGCGAGGCAAGAGCGCTGTACCGCGAATCTCGGCAATATTGCTCAGGCCCTCGACGCTTATGAATCGGATTACCGAGGTGCATTGCCTCGAGCGACCGCATCTTTCGGCGGACGTTGGTGGGATGTCGGCGAAGTCCGCCGTTCGAACTCCGCCAATCTTGTCGTACTTCCCCGCGCAGGTTACACGACTCTGGAAAATCTCGCATGCCCCGGCAACCCCGGTGCGTGTGCGGAAGCCCGGGTCGTCGAGGTCGGCGATTGGCAGCGACTTGATGAGGTCTCCTACTCGTATCGCCTGCTTGATGCGAACTCCGTCGCGCCGACGAAGGATCCGATGACGATCGTCATGGCCGACGCTTCCCCCGTGATTCGAAGGGCACGCGCGGGTCTGCCGGTGTTTCCGCTTGAGAACTCCGCGAATCATGATGGCGCGGCACAGACCGCGCTTCGAATGGATGGTTCCGCGATTCGGTTGTCAACGCCTCTGTATCGCGGGGACAACATTTGGCTCCCCGCATACATCGAAGCCGCGTTGAAGCAGATCGCCGGTCAGGTGCGGCAGGGTGTCATGCAAGGAAAGATCGAAATCCGCGGCGATGAGATTCCCGCGGACGGCGACATCATGCTCGCACCGTGATTTCATGATTCGCGAGCCAACTCGCCAAGCGAACGCAACACATCAAAAGCCTGCATCGGCGTCAGATTCTCGAGTTTGATCTCGCGAAGTCGATCGATCGCGGGATGCGGCAAGTACTCCGTGAA
>JBKDPX010000242.1:0-7669 GCA_046342165.1 Phycisphaerales bacterium
GCGGAGGAGCCGAATTGGCGCGAGGTGGCGGATAAGTCCAAGGAGTACTTCACTCGCGGCAAGCACCTGTCCATCGGGGTGATTTTGACGGCGGCAGCCGTTCGCGTCGAAGGTTTCACCGGTCTGCGGGACGGATTGAAACTCATCCACGGCATGCTGCGCGACTATTGGGATCCGATCTTCCCGCAGCTCGACGTCGAGGACAACAACGATCCAACCGAGCGCATCAATGCGCTGGCCCCGCTGGCGGCTGCTCCGGGCTCGGGTGACACCCTGAAGGTCTTGGATAAGGTCCTTGAAGCGCCGTTGTGCGATTCGCGTCAGCTCGGCCGCTTCTCCCTATGGGACATTCGGTATTCGGGCGGTCAGATCGTGCTTCCCGAAGAGCAGGTCGCGAACAAACCGCCCCGAGGCATGGGCGAGATCGATGGCGCTTTTGTCGAAACCGACAAGGAGAAACTCGACGAGATTCTCGGTGCGATCAAGGAAGCGATGGTCGCGGCGCAGGGAATCGAACAGGTTTTCACCGAGAAGTTGGGCGCCGGTAAAGGGCCTGACATGCGCCCGATGATCGAGTTGCTGAAGGACGCGGCACTGCAGATCGAACGTCGTACCGGCGCGGCGAGCGCGGACGCGGGAGCCGGAGGGAGCGAAGGGGCTGGCGGCGGTTCCGGTGGCGGCGGCGGGGGGCCATCCATCAGCGGGGAAGTTCGAAGCCGCGAGGATGTTCGGATGGCGTTGGAAAAAGTGATTCGTTATTTCGAATCGCATGAGCCGTCGAGTCCGGTTCCGTTGATTGTGAAGGGCGCGATTCTGATGATCGGGCGTCCGTTTTTGGATATTGTTCAGGTGTTGAACCCTGATTCCGTCCGGGTGCTGAAGGAAATCAGCACTCCGCCGGAGCAGCAGGGATGAGAGAGGGTCCGATTTGGCGTTGAGAGCAGGATTCGCTATTCTGAAGATCAGATATTCCCCGGTCGTCCGCGTCCGTTCCGGGCGGACATGACGGGCTGTCATGCCGCGGGGTGCAAGCGACCGGAGTTTGAAAGGAAGTGGAATTATGGCGAAAGCAAGCAGCCAAAAGTTTATCGCGCGGAACAGGGCTCCCAGAGTGCAGATCGAGTATGACCTCGAGTTGTACGGCGCGGAGAAGAAGATCAACCTTCCGTTCGTCATGGGCGTGATGGCTGACTTGTCAGGCAAGCCGGCTGAGGCGTTGCCCGCGGTGGCCGATCGCAAGTTCCTCGACATCGACGTCGACAACTTCGACGATCGACTCAAGAGCATGAAGCCCCGCGTTGCCTTCAACGTTCCCAACAAGTTGACGGGCGAAGGCAACGTTGCGGTGGACATCACCTTTGAGAGCATGGCGGATTTCTCGCCCGCTGCGGTCGCGCAGAAGGTCGAACCGCTTCGCAAGTTGCTTGAAGCGCGTACGCAACTCGCAAACCTGCTGACCTACATGGACGGCAAGAGCGGCGCCGAGAACCTCATGAGCAAGATCATGAACGATCCGGAACTCATGAAGAGCCTCGCCTCAGCGCCCAAGCCCCAAGAGTAATCGTTCGCAATCGAAGTCCCCATTCGCACTTTTCAACGCGGAGGAACGCGTTCAATGTCAGAAGCTCAATCACAATCCCAAGGCTTGGCCGGCATTCAGTACGGCGGCAACGACCTTGAGGCGCTGTTGCAGAAGGAATTCAAGCCCAAAACCTCGAGCGCGAAAGATGCGATCGAGTCGGCGGTGAAGACCCTTGCTTCGCAGGCGCTCGAAGGCGTGGCGACCATTTCGGACGATGCGGTGAAGTCCATCGAGGCGATGATCGCCGCGATCGATCGCAAACTCTCCGAACAGGTGAACGAGATTCTTCACCACGCCGATTTTCAGGCGCTTGAGTCCTCTTGGCGCGGTCTGCACTATCTCGTGAACAACACCGAGACGGATGAGACGCTCAAGATCCGTGTCTTCAACATCTCGAAGAAGGATCTGGGCAAGACGATCTCGAAGTTCAAGGGCACGGCGTGGGACCAAAGCCCGCTGTTCAAGAAGCTCTACGAAAACGAGTTCGGCATGCCCGGTGGCGAGCCGTACGGCGCGATCATCGGCGACTATCAGTTTGATCACACCCCGCCGGATGTCGAGATTCTCTCGGGCATGGCGCAAATCGCCGCGGCTTCGCATGCACCGTTCTTGACGGCGCCGGCGCCGAGCCTGATGAACATGGAAAGCTGGCAGGAACTTTCCAACCCGCGCGATCTCACGAAGATCTTCCAGGGTGCGGAGTATGCGCCGTGGCGCAGCCTTCGCGAGAGCGACGATGCTCGTTACATCGGCATGGCGATGCCTCGCACGCTCGCGCGCTTGCCGTACGGTGCGAAGACGAATCCCGTGGAAGAGTTTGCGTTCGAGGAAGACACTGAGAGCGCGCGCCACGACAAGTACTGCTGGTCCAATGCGGCGTACGCCATGGGCGTCAACGTCAACCGGGCGTTCAAGCAGTTCGGTTGGTGCAGCCGGATTCGCGGCGTGGAATCGGGCGGTATGGTGGAAGGCCTGCCTTGCCACACCTTCCCGACGGATGACGGCGGCACGGACATGAAGTGTCCGACTGAGATCGCGATCACGGATCGTCGTGAGGCGGAATTGGCGAAGAACGGCTTTATGCCGCTGTCGCACTGGAAGAACACGGATTACGCCGTGTTCGTCGGTGCGCAGAGCTTGCACAAGCCCGCGGAGTACGCCGATGCGGACGCGACTGCGAATGCGCAGTTGGGCGCGCGTCTGCCGTACCTGTTCGCAGTGAACCGCTTCGCGCACTTCCTCAAGTGCATGGTGCGCGACAAGATCGGCTCGTTCAAGGAGCGCGCCGACATGGAGAAGTGGCTCAACAACTGGATTCTCCAGTATGTTGACGGTGATCCTGCCAACTCCAGCGAAGAAACCAAGGCCCGTCGTCCGCTGGCGGCTGCGGAAGTGAAGGTTGAGGAGATTCCCGGCAATCCCGGGTACTACACCTCGAAGTTCTTCCTCCGTCCGCACTATCAGCTGGAAGGCCTCACGGTCTCTCTGCGATTGGTGTCGAAGCTTCCGTCCGCGAAGGGTGGAAAGTGATCTGAAAAAATCTCCGCCACGATTGAAAAAAGCGTGGCGGGGTTTCGCGGTTTATGTCCGTGAGTAGGCAGAGCAGAGTAGATCCCGCCCGGAGCGGCGAGCAAGCCGGCGGGGGTCCGATGAAGGGGATGCGACACGGTGGCGTGTCACCTTCAAGACCTCGCGCAGAGTTCCGCGGTAGGGCACAACGACAGTCACCGTTCATGTGAAAGTGGGATAGGGAAATGGCATTCGACGCATTCATCAAGATCGACGGCATCACGGGCGAAGCGGAAGACCACAAACACAAGGGTTCGATCGAAGTGTTCTCGTACAACTTCGGCGTCCTGCAGCGCGGCAGCAGTTCCTCGGGTACCGGTGCGGGTGCGGGTAAGGCCGAAGTGAACAACCTCGTCTTTACCAAGCGCGTCGACAAGTCGTCTCCGGTCCTCTTCATGAAGTGCGCCACCGGCGAGCACATCAAGAGCGCGCTCCTCACGGTCCGCAAGGCCGGTGGCAGCCAGCTCGAATTCGTGAAGGTCACGATCGATGATGTCGTCATCTCCGAATTCAAGAGCGGCAGCGAGAACAAGTCCGACGAAGTCCCGATGGAGACCGTCGAACTCCAGTTCACCCAGATCAAGTTCGAGTACCAGGCGCAGGATGCCAAGGGTGCGGCTTCCGGCGGCCCGGTCTCCGGCAGCTGGAACGTGAAGACCAACAAGTCGGTCTGAAATTAACGACACGCTTTCTCGTACGGAGGCGGTCGACGCAGGATCTTGAAGGTCATCTCACCTGAAATCACACGCCCGCATGACCGGAAGTCGGCATGCGGGTGATTCACTTGGCGCACCGGAGTTCGCATGAACGCAATCGAACTGATCAAGCAAGGCAAGCCCGAAGAGGCTTTGGCCGCGCTTGAAAACGATGTCCGCAAGGCTCCCGGCGACGCCAAGCTTCGCGTGTTTCTTTTTCAGTTGCTCGCCGTACTCGGTAAGTGGGATCGCGCGACCACGCAGTTGGAAGTCGTTGCGGAAATGAACCCGGCGGCGCTGTTGATGGCGCAGGCTTGTCGCCAGGCCATCCTGAGCGAGCAGTTCCGAAGCGAAGTCTTTGCAGGCAAGCGCTCGCCGCTGCTGCTGGGCGAACCCGACGCATGGGTTCAACAGCTGATCGCGGCCATGAGTCTTGAAGGACAAGGCAAGGCCGACGCTGCGGCGGAACTCCGAGCCCAAGCGCTTGATGCCGCGCCGACTTCGGCGGGATTCGTCGAGATCGGCACGGGTGACAGCGCGACCAGAACGGCCTTTGAATGGATCGCGGATGCGGACCCGAGATTGGGGCCGATGCTCGAAGCCATGGTCGGCGGCAAGTACTACTGGGTTCCTTGGCATCGCATCCGCGCGGTCAAGATCGAAAAGCCTGTGGATTTGCGCGACACCGTCTGGCTCCCGGCGCGCTTTTTATGGTCGACGGGCGCGGCGCAGGATGGGTTCATTCCCGCGCGCTATCCGGGATCAGACGCGCCCGGTGTCGATGGCGCGGTTCGTTTAGCGCGTACGACGATCTGGACCGGAGCGACGGAGAACGAGCGACCGCTGGGTCAGAGAGTCTTCGCAACCGATGCGGGCGAGTTCGGACTCTTTGAAACCCGCACGATTCAAATCGGAGAAGGCGAAGCGGAGTGGCCGAATGACCGCATGGCGGCCGCGGGTGTCGGCGCCGTCGCATCATTGCCGAAGGACGGATCGAATGGCTGAGTTGACCACGAGCGAGCGGCTGCAACCGTCACTGCTTGATCGATTGATCGATGAAGCGCCGGAGACGAAAGTCGAAAGCCGCGACAAGCGCGTGATGTCGATGCGTCAGTTGCGCGCGGCGGTGCTTCGCGATCTGGGCTGGTTGCTGAATTGTCCTTCGAGACCGCTTGATGACGAGGTGAATCAGTTTCCGCTGGTGGCCAAGAGCGTGCTGAACTTCGGCATGCCGGATCTGACGGGCCTTTCGGTTGCGGGTATTCGTGCGGGCCGCATGGAGCAGATGGTGTTTGATGCGGTGAGCAACTTCGAACCTCGGATCATCAGAAAAACGCTGAATGTCAAGGCGGGATCGCTGACGGAGCGGGCGGGCAATCGCGCGCAGTTCGAGATCGGCGGGGATTTGTGTCCGCTTCCGATGCCTGAAGCGCTTTTCGTGCGGACTGAAGTGGATTTTGAGACCGGACGTTGCGAGGTTCGCGAGGGAACGTGACGCGCCTCGGGCGCACAAGGGAGCGTGAACGGGCATGGATCGAAGATTGCTCCGATATTACGATCGCGAATTGCGACACCTCAAGACCGTCGCCAAGGAGTTTGCGACGGAGTTCCCGAAGATCGCCGGCCGATTGGCGATCGAGGACATCAATCCCGACAAGCAGTGCATCGATCCGTATGTGGAGCGTCTGATCGAGGGGTATGCGTTTCTTGCGGCGCGCGTGCAGTTGAAGCTTGATGCGGAGTTTCCGCGATTCACCCACAACCTGTTGGAGACGGTGTATCCGCATTATCTCGCGCCGACTCCGTCGATGTGCGTCGTTCAGATGCATCCGGATCCGGGCGAGGCCGGACTGGCCGACGGTTTTACGATCGAGCGCGGCAGTTCGCTCCGCAGTCAAAGCGGCAAGGACATGAACTCCTGCGAGTATCGCACATCGCATGGCTTGACGGTCTGGCCGGTGACGGTCGCAGAAGCCAAGTATTTCACTCGCGATGTGGGCGTGCTTGAGTTGAACCGCGTGTGGGGTACGGATGAAGTGATTCCGACGGCTGGGCGCAATTCCCGTCCCGCGGCCAAAGCAGCCCTCAGATTGAGATTGAAGACCTCGGCGCAGTTGCCGTTCAACAAGGTCGCGATGAACGATCTGTTGTTGTATCTCGGCGGCGGCGGCTCGGTCTCGGGTCGCTTGTATGAGCAGATTTTCGCGCACGCGCGTCACGTGATCGTCCGCCCCGTCATGCAAGGCAACAAGAACGGAAACTGGCAGGTCACGCTGCCCGCATCGGTGTTGAGTCGTCGCGGTTTCGACCGGCGCGAGGCGCTTCTGCCTTACGACTCGCGCTCGTTCCAGGGATATCGACTCGTTCATGAGTACTTCGCGTTCCCGCAGCGCTTCATGTTCGTCAATGTCTCGGAACTTCGACAGGCGCTCGCAAAGTGCGATACCGGCCAGATCGATGTCATCATTTCCTTCGACGCCGAGGATATTGAACTCGACGGCAAGGTGAGCGCGGAAGATTTCCTGACGAACTGCGCGCCTGCTGTGAACCTCTTTCCCAAGCGCTGTGATCGTATTTTCGTATCGGATCGCGCGACGGAGTTTCAGGTCATCCCCGATCGCACCAAACCGCTGGATTACGAGGTCTATCGCGTGTTGAACGTGACAGGCTTCGGCGGTCGCGCTGAATCGGACATTCGGTTCCGACCGTTCTATGCGGCAACAGACGACAGTGCGGATGACCAACTGTCCGCCGCGGCTTTCTTTGCCGTGAATCGTGTTCCGCGCGTGGTATCAGAACGCGAGCGGCGCATGGGAAGTCGAACCAGCTACGGCGGCAGCGAGGTGTATCTCTCGCTGGTGGATGCGAAGAACACGCCGTACAGCCCGGATTTGCGTCAATTGTCCGTCGAGGCGATGTGCACCAACCGCGATCTGCCGTTGCAGATGCCGGTTGGAAAAGGACGCACGGATTTCACGCTGGATATCGGCGCGCCGATTCAATCGATTCGCATCGTCGCCGGCCCGACACCTCCTCGCGCCAGTTATGCGGAAGGTGACGCCTCGTGGAGATTGGTCAGTCACCTCTCGCTGAACTATCTCTCCATGACCGACGAGGACATCGACGGTGACGGACAGATTTCGAATGACGAGCGCCAAGGCGCGGCGTCACTTCGCGATTTGTTGAAACTCTACGGTTCGGTCGGTGATCCCACGATCAAAAAGCAGATCGACGGCATCCGCGGGATTCAAACCAAGACAGTGACAAGACGCGTGCCGAATTCCGGAGCCATCGCGTTCGCGAGAGGACTCGAAGTGACGCTGACGATGGAAGAGGCGATGTTCGAGGGAACGGGTGTGTTCCTGCTTGGTGCGGTGCTTGAGCAGTTCTTTGCAAGGTATGTCACGATGAACTCGTTCACGGAAACGGTGATTCGAACCGTTGAACGAGGGGAGATTATGCGTTGGAAGGTGCAGGTCGGAACAAGACCGTTGCTCTGAGCCGCTGCGCGCAAGCGGGCGGTGACGGGCCTTCGATGAGTGAAGCGTTGGACGCGGCCGCGCGTACCGATGGCGGTATCGATTTGCCCGATCATGCGCCAAGGTTGACCAGTTCCAAGCAGGTCGATCACGAAGCGCGGCTGCGATTGCTGGATTCGCTCGCGGAAGAGCCGTGGAACTATCATTTCCTTACATTGGTGCGTCGACTTGAAGCGTTGTACCACGATCAACCGGGATTCGGACATTCGACGCGTTCGGATGAGGATCCGGTTCGATTCTGTCAGGAGCCGTCACTCGCCTTCGCGCCGTGCACGGTTTCGGAG
>JBKDPX010000243.1:0-2792 GCA_046342165.1 Phycisphaerales bacterium
GCGATGGCGTGCATGGCGGACTTCATGGACAACATTTCGTTGCCGGGCATCAAGATCAACGTGGTGATGGGACGCCATGCGGGCTTCCTGACCGCCGCGAGCGCGCTTGCGCGTCGTCGCGATCGCGAGTTCGAAGAGGTGCCTTCTCACACGACTGACGGCCCGCAGTTGATTTACTGCCCCGAAGTCGCGTTCGACATCGAACGCTTCGTGGCGGACGTCGAGGCGATTTACAGCTCGAAGGGTCGATGCCACATCGTGGTCAGCGAAGGCATCTCCGACAAGGACGGCCAGCCCATCGGCGCGAAGTTCATCAAGAACGCGCAGGTCGATGCGCACGGCAACGTGCAGTTGTCGGGCTCGGGCGCGATTGGTGATCAACTCGGCGATTACTTGAAGGAGAAGCTCACGCCGGCGGGCGGCAAGCCGCCGCGAGTTCGTGCGGATACGTTCGGATATGTCCAGCGTTGCTGGCCGGACGCGAGCGTGATCGACCGCATCGAAGCGCGCCGTTCGGGTCGCTTCGCGGCGCAGTTGGCGCAAGCGGGACATCAAGACGGCAGTGTCGCGATCGTTCGAACCGGCAGCGGCAGCAGCGTGTACCTCGGCGAGAGCCACGGACAGGCGTACGCGAGCGACTACAAGCGCGTGGAATTGAGTCAAATCGCGGCGAAGACCCGTCATATGCCCGCGGAGTTCCTTGCTGGTCACAACAACGTGAGCAAGAAGTTCATCGAGTATTGCTTGCCGCTGGTTGGCGATCTGCCGGGCTTTGAGCGACTGTAAATCGAAGAGATCGATGAAACGGAGATACGCCATTCGCTTTCAGCGGATGGCGTTTTTTCGTGGTGAGAAAGAAGTGGAACATCAGTCGAAAACGGAAAAGAAAAAGCGGGCCTGGAGGCCCGCTTGACTCTTCGGCCTGGAGGCCGAAGCTACTAACAACCTGCATCCCAGGCGGCGAAGAAGCCAATCACGTCGTCGCCGTCGACACTGCCGGATTGATCGAAGTCCGCGGCGCTGTCGCCGTTGTCCCAGGCTGCGAAGAAGCCGATCACGTCGTCGCCGTCCACGCTGCCGGATTGATCGAAGTCAGACGGGCAGAAAGTCGGCTGCATGCTGATGATGTTGGCCGGAACATCGATGGTGCCGTTGTTGATCAATGTGTTGTAATAGATTTTGCACGATGTGTTGATCAATCGTGAACCCGCGTCGATACGAAGCGTGTCGACATAGATCGCTTCGCACACGGCCTGGCCGGCTCCGTCATTGTCGTGATTGTCAACCAAACGCACGGTGCTCGGAATTGTTCCGATGTAGAGCGTATTGATCGGATAGTGACCCGCGAGCGCGCGATCAAGGCCGTTCACATCGGGGCCGATGTCGAGGCTCATGACTTCGAGGGTTTGTTCGGTGCCGTTGCCTTCGAGTTGGAGTGTCGCGAGGCTCATGTCGTAGCGCGTGTTGCTGTTGATCGCGCAGTTGAAGTTGCCGCCGACGCGGACTGTGGATCCGACAAACGGCATGTTCAGATTCGCGTCACTTCCGAGATTGAGCGAGCCGCTGACCTCCATGCCCGGGGGTGTTCCCGTACAACCCGCGCAGATCGTTCCGATGATGGTGCCGTTGTTCGTGAGGCTTCCGAACACGAAAATCGTGCCGCCGCGAATTTCGGTCGTCGCGCCCGAGTTGTTGGTGAACGAACCGAATACTCCGGTGGAACCGAGATTGGTGATGCGTTGATTGTTCACGAAGAGCGGCGCGTTGATCTGTGACGCCGTCATCGTCCACGAGTCGTTGTTGGTGAGGCTCACGGATGACTCGAGGACGGATCCAGAAAATGCGTTCGTCGCCCCGAACATCGCGGCTTGTCCGGAGAACGACAACACCGAGTTCTGTTCGACTCGGGTTTGCCCGTCCATCTGTGCCAAAGGCGCGAACACCGCCACGGATGAACCTGCACGCGCGTTCAACAGGCCGCGACTTCCGAGCCAGAATCGGTCACACGACATGTCGATGAAGCCTTGTGCGCGCAGTTCACCGAAAATCGCGGTTTCAAAGCCCGCGGGCGAGCTGAGCGTGCTTGAACCCGCAAGCGTGAAGATCGAACCCGGCGGCGTACGAAGGTCTCCGGTTGAAGAGAGTGCGAGCGTGCGGCCGAGCGTGTTGATGTTGCCGATCGAACGCCAAGCGCTTTCCGTTGCCGAGATGAGATTGCCTGTTTGTGCGGGCGCGATCGCCGCAGCGAGAGAGTCGTACGCGACTCCCGTTGATTCGTTTTTCACGATCAAGGGATCCGCTGCCGGATCAAGGAAGGCGAATACGGAACCTTGAGTCGCATTGGCTCCGATGGTGTCTCTCGCCAAAGAGCTCAGCGCGATCGTGCCATCAATTGCGACTGCGTCACCGAAGAATATTTCCGTCGATGTGACTCCCGGGACCACCAACTGCGTCTGCTGGGTCCAAGTCGTGCCGGATCGCGTGAAGATATAGGCAGAACCCTGATCCGAGTTCACAAAGTCATCGTTGGGGGCGCCGACGATCACGGTGTTGTTCGAGATCGCGACCGCGAAGCCAAAGGAATCGCCTGCAGAACCTCCGATTGCGGTCAATTGCGCCTGTTGCGTCCACGTCGGACCGGATCCCGTAAACACATACGCGGCGCCATGATTGCCGTTCGCGCCGACGTCACGGCCATTCGCGCCCACGATGATTGTTCCGCTATTCACACCGACCGAACGGCCGAACAGATCCGAAGCGGCACCGTCCGATGCCGTGATCTGCGTCTGCTG
>JBKDPX010000244.1:0-6531 GCA_046342165.1 Phycisphaerales bacterium
TTTCGGACCCTTGATGCGCTTCGATGGAATGAGTTCCGAAGAGATCACCACCAAACTTGAGTCATGGTTCGCGCAGACAAGCGGTTGGCCCAAGCGAGACGAGCGGCTGTGGTGATTCCGATCAACCGTTCTTTTTCTTGAGCAACGCTTCCAAGCGCTGTTTGTGAATCTCGCGATCAGGCTCAAGCGCGATCAGCACTCGAATCTGATGCTCCGCTTCATTGAGGTCGCCGACGCGCAGTGCGACGGTCGCCGCCGCTTCACGAGTCCGCGCGTCGTACGGCGAGATTTGCGTCGCGCGCTTGGCTTTTTTCAGTGCGTTTTCACGATTGTTGCGAGAGGCATACCGCTTCGCCAATTCCGTCGCATAAGCCGGCGAGTACTGCTCGCGAATGTCGAGGTACTCAAGATGCGGCACGGCATCATCCGCGGATTTGCCTGGAATCTTCGATTCCAAATACAACTTCGCAAGCACGCGATGCGGCATCGGATCCACGGGACACGCACGCGCGTATCGCTCAAGCAACTCAACCGCTTCGAGTTCGCGGCCGGGTTCGATCTTCTCTTCGAACTTCTCCGCAAGCTTCGCGAGCAGTTCCGGGTGCTCGGGATACGACCGCAGCCACTCGTTGAGCTTCTCGTCAGTCAGATCATCGCCCGTCAGATTGTGTTCATCGAGCAGTTCGCGCAATCCGGGCTTGCCCTCGGGTTGAACAACGCACCACTTTTCGAGTTCGCCCCGCGCCCAGACCTTGAAGTCCGCGAGAAACCGCTCGCGCGTCAATCCCATCACGCTCGTGAACGCATCGGCTTCGCTCGAGCCTTTGGCGTACAGATCCATCAAATCAAGCACGGCCTTGCCGCCGAACCGCGTGATGATGTATTCATACATCCAGTGACCCTGCGCATACGCGAGTTGACGATCCGTCGGTCGTTTCGGCTTGGCGAACGCGATATTGATCGAATCGAGATCAAACAGCGTGTCCGTCTCGTACGAATCGCGCAGCAGCAGAATCGTCCTGAAATCCCGAGGCGCATCTTCGAGATACACCGCACTCGCCTCCGTGAACCAGTGCGGCAGTCGATTCTTCGTGCGCGAAAGCGTCACGGTGTGCGTGAATTCGTGTTGCACCACGCGCGCCCAGTCGTACACGCCCATCGGATGTCCCGCGCCGACCGCCGGGCGTTCCATCGCGATTACCGGTCCCGTCGCCGCGGCGATGGTGTGAATGCCTGTCATGCCCGTGATGCGCACGGCGAACCAGCGATGGCTCGGATACAACTCGACGACAGTCTTCGCCGAAGGTTTGTGATCAATCCCGCCCGCTTGGGCACCCGTCACGCGCGCGTAGATGCGTTCGAGCGGCTCGAGCATCTCCTTCGCCACGATCTCGTCGATGCCGGGTTTCGTGCGCACGATGAAATGATCGCTTTCAAAGTTCACAAACGTTCGAAGCTCTTCGAGCAACTTGCGCGAGTTGTCGGCGCGCACGTTGAAATTGTCGATCGCGGCGGCGCGAGCGAGCGCGCGATCGGCCTCATCGAGTCGTCCGGCTTGAAGTTCCAGCAGTCCGAGTTCGATCAGCGGATCAATGTGATTCGGCGCGCGTTCCGCGGCGCGTGAAAGAAAGATCGAAGCTTCATCATATTGACGCGCGTCGCTGAGCGCTTTGCCGACGGCAAGAGCCGCGTCAGGACTCCCCGGTCCGAGTTCGTCGAAGCTCTTGAGACATGCTTCGATTTGCGCGAGATCGTACGTGCCGGCGAGGGTTGCGCACTTGGTGGCGAGCAACTCACGATGATTCGGAAACGCCTTGAGCGCATCATCGATCGCGCGGGTCGCATCGCTCCAACGGTTGCGACGCATCGCCGCGCGTGCGCGGACGATCGCGGCGTGCGGGCTCACGTTCGGCGCGGCGAGCAGATCAAGGCGCGCCGCGATCGCCTCGGCTTTGTCCAGTTCGAGCGAGTCCACCATCAGTTGGCCAAAGAGCGCCCAGCTCTCGGCGTTGCGCGGATTGAGTTTGAGCGCTTCATCAAGCGCCTTGCCCGAATCCGCGTAGTTGTCCTTCGCGTACAGCAATTGCGCCTCCGCGAGGCATGCGCCGAAACTGAGAGGTTCGATCTGTGTGCGCACGCGACCGAGTTCCTGCATGATCTTGCGGTACTCTTCGCCATCTCCGTGCGCGGTGCCGTTCACGCGGATCAAGATGAGCGACGCCTGCGCGCAGGCGACGATCGTGTCGGGGTCACCCTCTTGACCGCTGATGAGCATGTCCCAAAGGGGTTGCGCTTCGCGGGCCGCATCGTTCATGCGGCCCGAATCCCACAGCGCGCGAGCGCGAATCGATTTGGACTGCGGTGATTCAACACCCTCGAGCAGGCTCAGCGCGGCGGCGGGATCGCCGCGGCCAAGCGCGCCGAGTGCGCGGATCTCGACGGGAATCTCGGGATTCGATAACTCCTGATCGGCGTACGCACCGCGAATGAGTGCGGACAGCGCCATGCGACGCGCGTCGGCGAGATGCTCAGGCTCCCACACGCCGTGCCGCACACTGAGATCGGCGCGCTCCTCATCGCTGAGATAATCGGCGCTGAGAAAGGTAAGCAAAGAGGCGGATGGCGCGGGTTCGGGAAACGCCTTGTTTTCGCCGTCGCTCAGCGTCGGTGCGATCTGCGCCTGAGCGCACATCGCGGAGATGACCAGCGTTGTTACGAGTCCGATTCGGCTGCTTCGTCGCACGTCGTCTCACTCCGCGGAAAGTGCGTTGCCTTTGAGATCGCGAATATCGATTTTCCAGCCCTCAGGATCGGTTGTGTCCAGATCCGCGGCATCAAACTCGCCGTTCGCGACGACATCCCCGAGTCTGACCGTCGAAACATCGAGCGAACGGTTGACTTCGCGAGCCAACACCGGGAGGTACGTGACGCCATCGGTCGCGCCTTCGATCTTGCGATACCACAATCTCACTTCGCGCAGGTCCCTGGACTCCTCGGTTCCCGCAATGGGTACGAGCTTGATTTGTACGGTGCCGGCCGCGTGCGTTCGCAGGAGGGCGAACGGTGCATCGTCCTCGCCTTCCGGGGTGGCGAGTCCGTCTTCAGCATCGAGAGATTCAACCATGAATCGCGCGAGAATGTCCTCCTTGCGTTGGCCGATCGCAATGGGCATTCGACCTTCGCCGATGCGAAGCGGATCGATCTTCTCGCCTTCGCGCACCATGCGCCATTTGCTGATCTCGCTGTCATTGTGGCGCTTTTCGATGAACCACACGCCGTCAAAGACATAGCTGCGGCGTTCCTCCTCCAATCGTGATCCAACGCGAAGCCGGTCGAAATGCACGGCGAATCGGCGCTTTCGTTCGGCGTCAGGCATTTTGTCGTCGGTGTAGATCATGCGACCCCAACGCATCTGCGTGTCGCCGCCGAGATCGAATCGCTTCTCGTACACGACCTTCGCGGTCAGCGTCTTGATCGCGCGATCGGCCTTCTCGATGTCATCCAGCAGAGCTTCGGTGCGCTTCTTGCGCGCATCGGGGTCCTCTGCGTTGACCACCGGTTCGGAACTGATCGGCGTGAGCGCGGGTTCATTCGAGGGTTGGACCGCGGGCGTCACATCCTGGGCGAAAGCTCCGCCTGCGCCGATCATCGTCACCGCCAACATTCGCTTCAGCATGTCAGTCATCCTTGAACCGACGCCGTATTCCGGGTCCTCTTGCGGTGTACGCCGGGATTCGGCCGATAGTTCTCTACGGTAGTCAGACGCATGAAACAACGACGGGTTCCTTGTTGAAAACCCTCTGGGAATCCGCAGGATCTTGCAGAGATGCGAAAACCCCGCTGGAAAATCGGAACCCTCTTCCTCATCTTTGCGATCGTCATTTTCGTCATCAAAAATCGCGATTCGCTTCGCGACATGACGAAGCGTCAATCCGCGTCGTCGGCGCCATCTTCGGCGGAAGCACCGGTCGAAACCCCCGCCAAGTGATCGCGCAAAAGCACCGCCGCCGCCAACGCATCGCGTCGTTCCTTCTTCTCGCGATGCGTCATCCCGCTGCGCGCCATGCTCCAGTCCGCTTCGACGCTCGTCAGGCGTTCATCTTGAAACACCGTCGGTAATCCCGTCGCCGCCGCGATGCGCGCCGTGAACGCACGCACGGATTTCGCTCGTTGCCCCTCTGAACCATCCATGTTGAGCGGCAATCCGACCACCAGCGTCCCCGAGTCCCCGAGGTGCTCGCGAACTTTGCGCGCGATTGTGCCGAGCAACTCCTCTCCGCCTCGCGCGGCGATCGACACCTCCAACACCTCCAGCGGCGTCACGATGCGCGTGATCGAGTCGCCCGAGGCGAGCCCCGTTCTCTTGTCGCCGAGATCGATCGCCAGATATCGCATGCACTTCACATCAACTTCGAATCAAGCTTCGCGTGAAGCAGTTTCAACTCTTCCGCCTTCGCCCGAGGCATCACCAGCGTCGCATCCGCCGTGTGCACCACGATCAGATCCTCCGCGCCAAGCACCGCCACGGTGTGCCCCGCCTGCGCGTTCACGATCAGATTGCGTGAAGAGTTCACGATCACCGACGCGCCTTCGCCCGCCGCGGCGTTGCCCGATTTGTCCGCCGGAACAGTCTCCGCGAAACTCGGCCAACTTCCGACATCGAGCCATTTCAAATCCATTTGCACGGTGCACACCGAGAAGCGATCGGTGCTTTTCGATTCGCTCGCGTGCTGTGCCTCGCGAGCCGCCGGTTCCATCACCGCGTAGTCGACGCTGATCTTCGGCAAGGTCGGATAGATCGCGTGGAGCGTCTCCTTCGCGCTTGTCGTGCCCCAGGCATCGCGGATCTTCATGATTCCTTCGTAGCTTTCGGGTTTGAAGCGCTTCAGCGCTTCCAGAAAGCTCGATGCCTTCCACACGAACATCCCGCTGTTCCAAGCGAAATCGCCGCTCTCGACGTACGCCTGCGCGCGCGCAAGATCCGGCTTTTCAACGAATCGCGCCACGTGAAACGCGCCCGCGCTCACACCATCGATCCCCTTCTTGCCGCCGTCTTGCTTATCGCGGATCGGCGTGCCGCGTTCGATGTAGCCGAAGCCCGTCGCCGGATAGGTCGGTTTGATCGCAAACGTGACGAATCGCTTCGGATCAGCCTCGACGAGTCTGAACCCGGTATCCATCCGCTCGCGGAAGACATCTTCCGGTTCGATCAGATGATCCGCCGTCAACACGGCGAAGATCGCGTCAGGATCTTTCTTCGCAAGCACCGCAGCGGCGAATCCGACCGCATTCACCGTATCTCGTCCGACAGGTTCACCCAGAATCTGATCATCGCCGAGATCAGGCATTTGCTCCTTGATGATCTCGCGATACGACTCCGAAGTGCAGATGAATCTGCTCTTGGGATCGATCAGGCCTTCAAGTCGCATCATCGCCAGCTCGAGCAGGCTCCGGCGCGTCGGATCGCCCGCGCGCTCCATGAACCGGATCAACTGCTTGGGTCGATTGAGCCGACTCATCGGCCACAATCTTGTCCCCGCTCCGCCCGCCATGATCATCGCATATCGCATGACGCTTCCGACCCCGTAGTTGCGCGTGGTTCAACCGCCACGCCTTGCGAACACCTGTGACACGATTTCATCGGTCGACAGCGTTCCCCTCTTCGAGGCTTCCGTTCGACTGAGACATCGATCGACCAACAATTCCGCCTCGGCTCTGGTTTCACCCAATTGCACCAACACCTCGATCGCCGCCATCGCACCTTCCGGCCTGTCGTTCCCGCCGCGCTCTGTGCCCGACCCTTTGGGTTCGCTGATGAACCCTCCGATGGCGTATCGCTCGACCTTGCCCGTCAGTTCAGCGATGACCGTCTCGGCCATTCGCTTGCCGATCTCAGGGAGTTTCGTCAAACCCTTCGCATCCTTCGAGATGATCAACGACGCGATCTCGGAAGGATGCAAAGCCATGGCGCGCAATGCTTTGCGATTGCCGATCCCCTTTACCGTCGTGAACAGCTCAAAGAAATCGCGGTCCACCGGAGACTCAAACCCGATCAGCCGCGGAATGAAGCTCGTGCCCTGACCCTGACCCTCCAGGTACGCCAAAGTCGTCAGTGTGATCGTCTGCCCTGCGCGGGGGATCAGCCGCTCCGCCAGATACGCCGGAAGTAGCACTTCATAGGTGAACGGCCCGTCCGGCCGCATGACCGCGGCGCCTTCAACCACCGATTCGAGTTGTCCCGTGATGCTCGTGATCATCAAAAACCTTCGACAAGCTCCGAAAACCTCGCAAAGCCCCCCTCAGTTCTCAGATCGGGCGGAGACCCTGCCGATAAACACAGAACATACGTCACAATCGGACTCGCCGCGAAGGCGATAGGAAGGAATCCAAGTTGTCCACACTTCAGAACCAATCCGCGTGGAGTCGCGCGGTCATCATCGCAACCCCGACGACAGCCTACGCGCTCGCGGCGCATTTTGACACATCGCCCGAGGATCAGCGTCCCGTCGGATGCCTGCTCACCGAGCCTTC